>JADGPN010000023.1 GCA_017882465.1 Solirubrobacteraceae bacterium | reverse complement strand
CTCGAGTGGTGGACAAACAGGTCGCGGCTGCCCTCATCGGGCGTGATGAAGCCGAACCCCTTCTCGTCGCTGAACCACTTGACCGTTCCGGTTGGCATGTGGAGGTTTCCTCCGTGGATGTAGTGCTGCTACCGCGGAGGATGCGCTGCAAAAACCCCGGCGCCTGCACCTGCTTCGCCGGCCACATGGGCGTGGACGGCCTTACCGCGCGGCACGGTAGCACGCCGCCGCACGCAGGGCGAGGGTCGTGAGCCTGCGCCGGCGCCTGCGGCCCAGGCAGACTTCGCCACATGGACGACCCGATGAGGATCGGACGGAACGCTGCGGTGCCCCTGCACGAGATCGTGATTCGCGCCTCGCGCTCATCCGGGCCGGGCGGACAACACGCCAATGTGACCGACTCGCGCATCGAGGCCGTGTTCGACGTGGCCGCCTCGAGCACGCTCAGCGACGAGCAGAAATCTCGCCTGATCGCCCGGCTCGGGCCACGAGTGGTCGCGGTCGCCCAGGACGCTCGCGGCCAGGCCCGCAACCGCGAGCTGGCCCTCGAGCGCCTGCGCCGCCGGCTGGCCGGAGCCCTCGTGGTGCAACAGCCCCGACGGGCCACCCGGCCCACGAAGGCGACCACCCAGCGCAGGCTCGAGGCCAAGCGCCGACAGTCCGAGCGCAAGCGCGACCGCAGGCGACCCGGGGACGGCGATTGAGGGCGATTGAGGGCGATTGACGCCCTCCCAGCCCTGGGGAGATTGTCGGTTTCGCTCGCGTGGCAGTCGGGTAGCAGCAGCCAGTCGGGGTGGGAGCGTTGCGGTGCGTGCCCACCGGGGTGGTAAACACAGATAGGCGCAAAGATGGCGAAGGCAGCTATGAGAAGGGAGCCGGCCAATGAACACGGCGGCCGCACCGAAGCAGCGCAGCGCGGACAATCCCGAGCTTTTCGCCCGCTGGCAGCAGGGCCAGGATCCTCGCGCTCGCGACGAGCTGGCGGCGAGGTACCTCCCGCTGGCCCAGAGCCTCGCCCGCCGCTACCGCCGCTCCAGCGAGCCGTTCGAGGACCTGGTCCAGGTCGCGTCCCTCGGCCTGATCAAGGCGATCGACCGCTTCGACCCCAGCCGCGGCCTGGCGTTCTCCTCCTTCGCCGTGCCAACGATCCTGGGCGAGCTCAAGCGCTATTTCCGCGATTCCGGTTGGGCCGTGCACGTCCCGCGAGGGACCCAGGAGCGCGCCCGCAGGGTCGAGGACGCCGCCCGTCTGATCACCGCCCGGGACGGACGACCGCCGACCATCTCCGAGCTGGCGCAGTTCCTCGAGATCACCCAGGAGGACGTGCTCGACGGGATCGAGGCCGGCCAGGCCTACGCGACCGTCTCGCTCGACGCGCCCCGTCCGACCGACGAGGACGGCAGCGAGACGTATGTCGACACGATCGGCGACGAGGACCATCGCCTGGCGATCGCCGACGAGCTGGTGACCACCGAGATGGCCGTGAGCCAGCTCGACGCCCGTGACCGGCGGATCCTCTACCTGCGGTTCGTGAGCGACCTCACGCAGACCGAGATCGCCGAGCAGATCGGCGTCTCGCAGATGCAGGTGTCCCGGCTGCTGCGCAAATCGCTGGCGCGGTTGCGCGAACTGGCCGACGGGTAGGCATTTGGCCATGTCCACGACTCTGGAAGTCACCCCGCAGCCGCCTGAGCCCGAGCTGCCCGAACCCTCGCCGCCGGACGATCCGCTGCCGGGCCAGGGACCCGAGGTCCCGAGCCCGGATCCGCGCGGTCCCGAGACCCCCGACCAGCCGATCGAGCCCGACCCGCCGATGACGCCCGCGTAGGCGGGTGTCCGGGCTTGGCCTCGAGTCGGTCGGCATCGACACCTCCGCTGACGCCATCAAGATCGATCAGCGCCAGGGCGTTCGCTGCGCTCGAGCTGTGAACCGCTGAGCGGGCGCCGTAGGCTTGCAGTGTGCACTGGCTCGTCGACGGCATGAACCTGATCGGCAGCCGACCCGACGGCTGGTGGAGGGACCGCGACGCCGCGATGGCGAGGCTGGTCGACACGCTCGAGCGCTGGGTGGCCGAGTCCGGCGAAGACGTGACCGTGGTGTTCGAGCGGGCACCCTCTCCTCCGCTGCGGTCGACCGTGATCGAGATCGCCAATGCCCCGCGCCCGAAGCCGGACGCCGCCGACGACGAGATCATCAGGCGGCTGCGCGCCGACGGCGATCCCCATGCCGTCCGAGTCGTGACCTCGGACCGCTGGCTCGCCGACCGCGCCCAAGCCGCCGGCGCGAGCGTGGAGGGCGTCGAGTCGTTCCGGGCCCGGCTGGAGTCCTGAGGCGATTCTTCCCAGCCGAGGCGCGCGGCTTGCCACAATTCGGTCATGGCCGACGAGCCGTCCAGACGCGCCGGTCCTCCCGCCCAGCGGCCCGGGGGCTCGACGCCGCGCCCGTCGGGCTGGAGGGTGACCCCCGCGCCGGACGGTCGCGGCGGGAAGCCGGTTGAGGGGAAGCCGTCCGGTCCGAATCCGCGCTGGCTGGTGGTGGTGCTGGTGCTCGCCCTGCTGGGCCTCAATCTGTGGATCTCCTCGCAGGCGCTGCAGCCGAACGCGCGCGTCCGGATCCCCTACAGCCCGACCTTCCTGACCCAGGTCGAGAACGGCAACGTCAAGGAGATCTCCTCCACCGGCGACTCGATCCAGGGCAGCTTCAAGCAGGCGGTCAAATATCCCGACAAGGGCTCGACCTCGGCCACGACCAACTTCTCGACCCAGGTGCCGTCGTTCGCCAACCACGACCAGCTCTCGAGCCTGCTCGAGTCCAAGCAGGTCACGATCGACGCCAACTCGCCCGATGCTGGCCCCTCGCTGCTGACCAGCCTGATCTTCGGCTTCGGGCCCACCCTGGTCCTGATCCTGCTGTTCGTGCTGATCATGCGCCGCGCCGCGGCGGCCGGAGGCGGTGCCGGAGGGCTGATGTCGTTCGGCCGCTCCCGCGCGCGCCGGGTGGAGGCCAGCGAGCAGCCTGTCACCTTCCGCGACGTCGCCGGCATCGACGAGGCCAAGGAAGAGCTGACCGAGATCGTCGACTTTCTCAAGAACCCGGAGAAGTACCTCAAGCTCGGCGCCCGGATCCCGCGCGGGGTGCTGCTGAGCGGCCCTCCGGGCACCGGCAAGACCCTGCTGGCCCGGGCGGTGGCCGGAGAGGCCGGGGTGCCGTTCTTCCAGATGTCGGCCTCCGAGTTCGTGGAGATGATCGTGGGCGTGGGAGCCTCCAGGGTTCGCGACCTGTTCCAGCAGGCCAAGGCCGCCGCCCCCGCGATCATCTTCATCGACGAGCTCGACGCCGTCGGCCGCTCACGCGCCGGCGGCGGACCGAACATCAGCGGCGGCCACGATGAGCGTGAGCAGACGCTCAACCAGATCCTGACCGAGATGGACGGGTTCGACCCGGCCAGCGGCGTGATCGTGCTCGGCGCCACCAACCGGCCCGAGGTGCTCGATCTGGCCTTGCTGCGGCCCGGCCGCTTCGACCGCCGCGTGGTCGTGCAGCCCCCGGACCGGGCCGGGCGCGAGGCGATCCTGCGGGTCCACACGCGCTCAGTGCCGCTCGGCCCGGACGTCGATCTCGGTGCGATCGCCGCCTCCACCCCGGGGATGGTGGGGGCCGACCTGGCCAACCTGGTCAACGAGGCGGCGCTGCTGGCCGCACGCCGCGGGCACGAGAAGGCCAGCCGGGAGGACTTCACCGATGCGCTCGAGCGGATCGTGCTCGGCGCCGCCCGCAAGGTGATGATGACCGAGGACGATCGCCGGCGCACCGCCTACCACGAGGCCGGCCACGCGATCGTGGGGATGCTGACGCCCGGGGCGGACCCGGTGCGAAAGGTCTCGATCATCCCCCGCGGCCAGGCCCTCGGAGTCACCTTCTCGGCCCCCGACGCCGACCGCTTCAACTTCGACCAGCGTCACCTGACGGCCCTGATCAAGTTCGCGCTCGGCGGCCGGGTGGCGGAGGAGATCGTGTTCGGCGACCTGACCACGGGGGCGGAGTCCGACATCCAGCAGCTGACCAGGATCGCCCGCGGCATGGTCGGTCGCTGGGGCATGAGCCGAGCGATCGGGCCGATAGCAGTGCTGCCGGCCGAGGGCATGAACCCCTTCCTGCCGGGCGCCTCGGAGACCTCGGAGGCGACGCAGCGACTGATCGACGAGGAGGTCAGGAGGATCGTCGAGGCGGCCCACAAGGAGGTCTCGGAGATGCTGCGGGCCCGGCGGTCGAACCTCGATGCGCTGGTGGCCGCGCTGCTCGAGCACGAGACGCTCGACGAAGCCGACGCGTATGCCGCCGCCGGGCTCACGCGCGATCACGCCCGCGAGCGCCAGCCGGCCACGCCGAGCACGGGCTGACGGGGGCGGCGCGGTGTGCGCCGGCGGGAGACTCAGTCGCTGAGACGGGTGAGGCGAGCGAGCGCCTCGTGGCACTCGACGACCCGCTGCTTGACCGGATCGCTGTCAGGGCGATCGTGCACGAGGTCCCAGGTCCGGTCGGCGATCTCGCGGGCCGTCTCCGGGGTCGCGTTCTCCCACAGACGGTCGACGAGCTTGAGCTCGAAGCTCTGGATCTGGTCGGCAGGATCGCCGGGGGCCATCCGCGGCAGCGGCTCCCCGGTCGCCTCCTTCCACATCCCGGTCGCCACCAACAGGCGGTTTCGAAGGGTGATCGGATCCATGGACCGCATCATCCTAAAGCTCGCCAGCGTTCCGCATCGCACCACCCGTCGCCGGACCTCCGAGCCGGGGGGTCATCGCCCCAGCACCGCGTGGATCCTGGCCACCGTCGCACTGAATGCCGTGCTCGCCGTGGTCGTCGCAGTGAGGATTCTCGACCCTGCCCGGAGCTCCCCGGCCCGGCTCCGCGATCCCTGGGCGGCCACCTGCAGCTCGGCGGCGTAGGCGCCCACGATCGACACCAGCCGCCGGTGATCGGCGGCGACAGCGGCCGGAGGCTGGATCGAGGCCAGATCGCCGCCGAGGCCACCGACAGCCCGCGCCAGCAGCGCGATCGAGCTCGAGAACGCCGCGGGGGTCCGCGGGTGGGCCGGAATCGCCCGCTCCGCGGCGGCGAGCCGCGCCTGCTCGGTGTTCAGGCGTGCCAGGTAGACGTTGACCGGGTCGATCGCCGGCGTCATCATCCCGCCACCGCCGCCGCAATCCGTCAGCGCCAGCAACCCGGCTGCCACGGCGATCACCGCCGTGATCCGCCCCATGGTCCCTCCTCAGTCAACGCGGCACAGGCTACAGCGGCGGCAGCGCCTGCTTGACGCTCAGCAGCGGGGCGAACAGGTCCCCCTGCCCGCCCACGCGCGCGAGCACCTGCTCGGTGTCGAACGAGAGCAGCGCTGGATCGCCGGCCCGGCGGCAGCGCTCGATCTCATCCCAGTCGGCCGGTGTCGAGACCGTCGCGCGCTCGCGCGCGCGCACCGAGTAGACCGTCACCGTGGTCTTGTGGGCGTCGTTCTGGCTCCAGTCCACGAGCACCTTGCCCGCCCGCAGCCGCTTGGTCATCCGTGAGACCACGAGCTCGGGCATCCGCTGCTCGAGCAGCTCGGCGATCCGGCGGGCAAACGTCTTCGTCTGCTCGTAGGTGGTCCCGGCGTCCAGTGGCACGTACACCTGCACGCCCTTGGAGCCTGATGTCTTGGCAGCGCACTGCAGGCCCAGCTGCTCGAACAGGCCACGCAGGACGAGCGCGACCTCGGAGCACTCGAGCAGACCCGCGGGAGCGCCGGGATCGAGATCGAACACCAGCATCGTCGGGCGCTGCGGTGCCTTCGCCAGCGACAGGGACGTGTGCAGCTCGATGTCGGCCAGGTTGGCCAGCCAGATCAGGGTTGGGCGATCCTGCGCGAGCGTGTAGTCGATCGAGCCGATCCGCGCCGTCTGCACCCAATCGGGTCGGTGGGAGGGCGAGTTCTTCTCGTAGAAGTACTGCTCCTCGACGCCGTTGGGATAGCGCTTCAGCGTCAGCGGCCGGTCACGCAGGTGTGGCAGCACGGCCGGCGCGACCCGCGCGTAGTAGGCGATCAGGTCGCCCTTGGTGAACCCGGTCGCCGGATACAGCACCTTGTCCCAGTTGGAGAGCTTGAGCTGGCGCCCTTCGGTGAGGACGATGAACCCGCCGTCGGGGAGCCGCTCGACTTCGTCGAACAGCGCTTCGGGGGTGGTGGGTGGTGGGTGGTGGGTGGTGGGTGGCGGGTGGTGGGTGGTGGGTGGCGGGGTCTTGGTGCGCTCGGTCCTGCGTGGCGCGGTCGTGCGTGGCCCGGTCCTGTGTGATCGGCCGGATGTTGCGCGTGCCGAGTCGGAGGCCGGGTGTTCCGGGTAGCGCGCCGCGTCCTCCCGCACGACTTCGTAAGCGGGCTTGTCGTCTCGGAGGCGCTTGAACGACGGCGCCCTCAAGACGCCGTCGGAGGTCCACTCGACGAAGTCGACGTCGGCCACCAGCGAAGGCTCGGCGAACACCGCGTTGCGGGGCAGCTTGGGCGGTGGGCAGAACGGGTTCTGGTCCCGGCGCAGCGGCGCGAGACGCGCGGCCAGCTCCTCCAGCGTCCGGTCGCTGAAGCCGGTGCCGACCCGCCCCGCGTAGCGCAGCTCTCCGGCGTCGAAATAGCCCATCAGCAGCGCGCCGATGCGGTCGGTGCGCCGGCCCTCGCCCGGGAGCCAGCCGCCGATCACCAGCTCCTGGCGCCTCGTGTTCTTGATCTTGATCCAGGCGCCGCTGCGGCGGCCGGGCTCATAGCGCGAATCGAGCCGCTTGGCCACGACCCCCTCGAGTCCCTGCTCTCGGGTCGCCGCCCGCAGCCGGTCGCCGGCGCCCGGATGGGCGGCCGGGACCCGCCAGGCCCGCCCGCTCAGCCCCAGCGCCTCGAGGGCCGCACGGCGCTCGGTGTACGGAAGGGTCATCAGCGAATGGCCGTCGAGATAGAGCAGGTCGAAGATCGCGTAGACGACCGGCGTGTCGGCCATGCGGCGCCGAATGACCGAGTCCGACGCCACGTGCATACGGCGCTGCAGCCGCTCGAAGCTCGGCCTGCCCGCTTCGTCGAAAGCGACGACCTCGCCGTCCAGCACGGCCTCGCGCATACCCAGATCCCCCAGCAGCCCGCGCACCTCCGGATAGGCGGCGGTGATCTCGTTCAGGTTCCGGCTCTCGAGCCGCAGCCGGCCGGGCTTGGCGTAGGCGATCGCCCGTACCCCGTCCCACTTGACCTCGAACGACCACTGATCCTGGTCGGGCGGCAGGCCGACACCGAGGCGGGCGAGCATCGGGACCACCTGCGAGGGCATCGGCTCGCGGCCCGACTCCGTCGGCGGGTCCATGCGATGGATCATCCAGTCCTGAGAGGAGCCGTCACGCGTGAGCGGGAATAGCCCGTAGCGGCCCTGCAGGCGCTCGCCGTGGAACGTGACCTCGACCTTCTGCTCGTCCCACTTGTGGGTCTCGAAGATGCCCCGGTCCCAGATCCGCATCGTCCCCGCGCCGTACTCGCCCGTGGGGATCTCGCCCTCGAACTGCAGGTACTCGAGCGGATGGTCCTCGGTGTGCACGGCCAGCCGGTTCTCGGCCGGATCGGGCGGGATCCCGTTCGGGATCGCCCACGAGGCCAGAGCCCCCTCGTGCTCGAGGCGAAGGTCCCAGTGCAGACGGGTGGCATGGTGCTCCTGGACTACGAAGCGCGAGCCGGCGCCGTCCTCACCACCGCCCGCAGGCTCCGGCGAGGCCGCGAAGTCACGCTTGACGCGGTACGTGCGGAGTTTGTCGCTTCCCACCGGTGCTGATTGTCCCGATCCGGCCCGAAACGGGCCAGGCTTACCGTACTTTGCCGAGCCTGAGCACGGCCGAGCACCGATGCCGCCGACCCACGCCCGTGTGACGATCGAATCGGAGGCCTGCATCCACAGCGATCGCAGGCCCCGCCATTGGGTGGAAGCGAGGTTGCCACGAACGGTTTCGGAACCGTCGTCATCGCCGTCACCGTCATGGGCGCCGTGATCGGCATCCTGGTCATCGTGCGCTATGGCCTCTTAGAGCAGCGCTGGCGCGGCGACGAGTGGATGTTCCACGGAGACGCCGACACCCTTCCCCACGACGCCAACGGCATGAGCCACGAAGAGCGGCACGCGATCGACCCCGAGCCTGTGGCGCGATCGACCCCGAGCCTGTGGGCGCGGTCGAGCCCCGCCAGTCGCTGATCGCGCCCGGTTCGAGGACCAGGTTGCGCGGGGGCTGAGGTTGCTGGAGGCTGAGTGGGCTTGGTCCTGGCGCGGGTAGGATCGGCCGCATCCGGCCGACGTGAACTGGAATTGACGCCTCCATGAGCGCCCCGCCGGGCTCCCCCAGCCGCCGTTGACGCCCGACCCTGCCACAGGTGGTGTTGACGCCCACTCCCCCAGCCGCCGTGACGCCCGACTCTCGCAGGCCCGCCGGGCCAGCCACCGAACCCGGAACGCCCGCCGGCCCGCGAGCCCGCCATGCCCCCTACAGCAGGCTCGTCCCCATCCACAGCTTCGAGGCCAGCTCGGTGATCACCTCGGGATCGAGCTCGCGGACCGTGCCGGCGCCGGCCTGCTCCATCTTCATCGTCAGCTCGCGCCAGGCGCGGGCGACCGGGGCGACGCGCATCGTCGGGCCCCATCCGGTCGCGGCCTTGAGCTCGTCGGCACGGCTGCGGGCGTCCGCGCGCGTGAGCTCCCCGAAGGGCCGGTTCTGGCCGCGGATGAACACCGGCTGCTGGAGGGTCTGCTCGATGCCTTTGCTCTCCGCCATGCTCTCGTCCTCCGCTCTCATCGAGACAGTATCCGCCGCGCCGCCACAGCCGCCTGGCCGAACGAGATCCCGCCATCGTTGGCCGGCAGGCGCTCGGGGAACAGCACCCGCAGACCGGCTTCGCCGAGGCCGCCCGCGACGGCCTCGAGCAGGCGGCGATTCTGGAACACGCCACCGGAGAGGATGACCACCTCGGTCCCGTGGGACGCGGCGGCCTGCACGCACGCGGCGACCGTCACGTTGCCGATGGTGCGGTGAAAGCGGCTGGCGACGACGCCGGCCGGAACCCCCGCGGCGACGTCCGCGGCCACGGCCGCGATCGTCTCCCTCGGGTCGATGACGATCCCGCCACCGCCGAGCCTGTCCGCCTCCAGCCCTTCGCCCCCATCCAACCCGCCACCGCCGAGCCCGTCCCCACCGAGCCCGATCGGGTACTCGCCCCGCTCGGCCGGATCGCAGACGGCCTCGAGCTCGATCGCCGCCTGCCCCTCGTAGTTGACCTCGGGCCGGATCCCGCACAGCGCGGCCACCGCATCGAACAGGCGCCCCATGCTGCTGGTCGGTGGCGACACCAGCCCGGTCCGGACCAGCTCGGTGATCGCGCCCCACGATCGCTCGGGGACGCGGCCCGCGAGCGCCGCCGGCATCGCCGGTGCGCCGTCGCCGCCGGCCGACAGCCACGCGCAGGCCATGCGCCATGGCTCGCGGATCGCCTTCTCGCCGCCAGGGAGACGCACCGGATGCAGCGTGCCCACGCGGCGGAAGTCCTCCAGGTCGCCGTACAGCAGCTCGCCGCCCCACACGGTGCCGTCGGTGCCGTAGCCGGTGCCGTCGTAGATCGCCCCGATCGCCGGGCCACTCTCGCCGTGCTCGGCCAGGCAGGCGGCGAGGTGGGCGTGATGGTGCTGGACGCCGATCAGCTCGACCCCCTCACGCTCGAACGCGTATTTCGTCGACAGGTATTCGGGATGCAGGTCGTGGGCGATCACCGCGGGCTCGACGGCGAACAACCGCTCGAAATGCTCGATCCCCTCACTGAACGATCGCAGTGTCTCGTAGTTCTTGAGGTCGCCGACGTGATGGCCGACCCACGCGCGCTCACCCTTGGCCACGCAGAACGTGTTCTTGAGCTCAGCGCCGCAGGCCAGCAGATGCCGCGGTGTCCCAGCCCCCGGTAGGGCCAGACTCCCCGGCACGTATCCGCGCGAGCGCCTGAGCACCACGCCACGGCGGCCCCCGGGGCCCTGCACGACCCGGATCACCGAGTCGTCGGTGCGGGTCTGGATCGGCCGGTCGTGTACCAGCAGCAGGTCGGCAATCCCGCCGAGACGCTGGAGCGCGTCCTGATCTCCGAACGCGATCGGCTCATCGGACACGTTGCCACTGGTCATGACCAGCGCGACGCCGGGGCCGGGCACCCGATCGGCGAAATCGGCCAGCAGCAGATGATGGAGCGGCGAATAGGGCAGCATCACGCCGAGCTCAGGAGAGCCGGGGGCCACCGCGGCGGCCACGGCGCCGTCCTCGAGCCGGGCTGCCAGCACGATCGGACGGGCAGGCGAGAGCAGCAGCTGGCGCTCGAGATCGCCGAGCAAGACGAGCCGGTCGGCGTCCTGGAGCGTCCGCGCCATCAGCGCGAACGGCTTGTCCTCCCGGTGCTTGCGTCCGCGCAACCGGGCCACGACGGCCTCCTCGTCGGCGCGGCAGGCGAGGTGAAAGCCGCCGATCCCCTTGATCGCGACGATCCGTCCGTCGGCCAGCGCGGCAGCGGCGGCCTGCACCGGGTCGGCGCAGCCGCCGAGCGACTCCAGGACGCCGCCGGCGCCCACCAGCGACACCGCCGGCCCACACTCGGGGCAGGCGTTGGGCTGGGCATGGAAGCGCCTGTCGGCGGGATCCTCGTACTCGGCCCGGCATCGCGGGCACATGCGAAATGCCGCCATCGTCGTGTAGGGACGGTCGTAGGGGATGCCGCGCACGATCGTGAACCGCGGCCCGCAGTTGGTGCAGTTGGTGAACGGGTAGCGCCAGCGCCGATCGGCCGGATCGAACAGCTCGCTCAGGCAGTCCGAGCAGGTCGCGCTGTCCGGGGTCACCGGAGCATTGACGCCGCCGCCGCGCGGGCTCTCCAGGATCGCGAACCGGTGCTCCCCCTTCGGCTCACGCTCCTCGGACAGAACCCGCTCGAGCACGGCCAGCGGCGGCGCCTCGGGGCCGAGCCGGGAGAGGAACTCCTCCACCGCGGGACCACTCCCCTCCACCTCCAGAAGCACGCCGTGCGAGTCGTTGAGCACGAAGCCGCCGAGCCCCAGCTCGCCTGCCAGCCGGTAGACGTAGGGGCGAAAGCCGACACCCTGCACCGTGCCCTGGACGCGAGCTCGGGCGCGCCGGCGCCCCACGACGGGGGCCTCGATGCTCAAGCACCGCCCCCGGCGCCGCCGTCAATGCCCTCTCCACCGGACTGGGCGCCCCCAACGCCGCCGGAGCCCCCGACCAGCTCCACCAGCTCGACCAGCTCGCGCAGGGCGTGGTACGCGCTCGCCTGAGCCTCCTGGATGCGCGGGATGTGCTCGGAGCGGGTCACGATCACGTGATTGGCGAGGGCCTCGCCGGCCACGCGTCCGCCGTCGTACCCGACCATCGCGATCGTGAGCAGCTCGCGGCGCCGAGCCTCGGCCAGCGCCTCGATCACGTTGCGTGAGTTCCCCGAGGTCGAGAGCGCCAGCAGCGCGTCGCCGCGCCGGCCGTAGGCGATCACCTGGCGCGAGAAGATTGCGTCGGTGCCGATGTCGTTGGCGATCGCGGTCAGGATCGAGGCGTCCTCGGTCAGGTCCAAGGCGGGCCAGGCACGGCGCGAGCCGGCGGGCGAGCGGAAGTCCGCGACCGCGTCCATCGCGTCGGTGGCCGAGCCCCCGTTGCCGAGCGCCAGCAGCTGGCCGCCGTGATCGAGACTCCCGCGCAGCGCCGTTGCCGCGGCCACCAGCACGTCGCGATTCTCGGTCAGCGTCTGTTGACGCAGCTCGCCGATCTCCTCAGCCTTCATCAGCGCCGAGCGCCGGACGTCGTCGACCACCGCCTCGAGGTCGTGCTCCTGCTCGCCCAGGAAGGGGTACAGGAAGCTCGAGGCGCCGGTATCGTGGGTCCGGCGCGCCTCGCGGCCCTCGAGCAGTCCGCGATGATCGAAGAACACGTGCACGAGCTCCCAGAGCACGTGGTACAGCGTCTCGATCAGCTCCTGCCGGAGATACGGGTCATCCGACGGCGGCCGGAACTCCCATTCGGCTCCGGCCGGCGAGAAGGCGATCGTCAGGCACCCGCGCCGCCGCGCCGCCGCCAGCGCCCGAGCCGCCTCCCCCCCATCCTCGTCGGTCCCGAACGCGATCGCGATGTCCTCAGGCCGGGCCACCAGCTCAACCTGGGTGACGAGATCGCCGCCCTCGCCCGCCAGCCCGATCGCCGGCAGGGCACGCTTGCCGACGATCACCGGATGCACGAACTCCACCGCCACGTGACGCGCGTCGGAGCGGGCGGCCGGCGAGCGGCCGAACGCCACCAGCCTGCCGCTGCGGGCGAACCGCTCCGCCATCAGATGGCACAGGCGGGCCAGCCGCTCAGACTCCTCGGCGAAGAACCTCCGGTTTGCTTCGGTGCGCTCTTCCAGGAGCGCTTCGAGCCGCGCTGCAGGACCGCCGTCGAGGGCGGTCCGGGTCACGCAATCGCCTCCTCGTGAGCTGCGACCCCGATCAGCCATTCCCGCCAGGCCTCCAGGCCGTCGCCGGTCCTGGCGCTGAGGACGATGCGCTCCACGTCAGGGTGGACCTGGTCGATGTTGTAGAGCAGGCGGTCGAGATCGAAGTCGAGATGCGGAAGCAGGTCGATCTTGTTGATCACCACCAGCTCGCAGGCCCTGAACATGAGCGGGTACTTGAGCGGCTTGTCCTCGCCCTCGGTCACCGAGGTGACCATCACCCGGGTGTCCTCGCCGACGCGGAACTCCGCCGGGCAGACCAGGTTGCCGACGTTCTCGATGATCAGCAGGTCGATCTCGTCGAGCGGCAGTGCCGGGATCGCGGAGCGCACCATGTTGGCATCGAGATGGCACTCGCCGCCGAAGCTGGGGTCCGTGTTGAGCTGGGTCACCGGCACGTGCAGGCTGGCCAGGCGGTCGGCGTCCATCGAGCCCTGCACGTCACCCTCCAGCACGCCGACGCGTACGCCGGGCAGGTCGGCGACAACGCGCTCGAGCAGCGTCGTCTTGCCGGCGCCGGGAGCGCTCATGAAGTTGACGACCTTGACGCCGGCGCGATCGAAGTCCGACCGGTTCGCGCTCGCGATCGTGTTGTTGGCGTCCAGCGCCTCCTCGACGACCTTCACTTTCGTGCGATGCATTCGGACTCCTCGACCTCGATGGACTCAACCTCGAACTCGTTGCCGCTTGCGACCTCGACGTCGCCGCCGCCACAGGTCGGGCAGCGGAACGCGGGGATCTCGATCGACCACTCATGGTCGCAGGCGTTGCAGCGCAGCCGCGCCTCGAGCAGCTCGTGCTCCAGTCGCGCGCCCTCGCACACCGTTCCCCTGGCTACGAACTCGAAGTAGAACTCGAGCGTGTCGGGCACCACCTGGCGCAGGGCGCCGACGCGCAGGCTGACCGCGGTGACCCGCCGGCCATCGGCGTGCTTGACGACCGTGTTGACGATCGCGCTGCTCAGCGACAGCTCGTGCACGGACTCATTCCGCCGGCTGGTAGGCGGCGTCGGTGCGCAGTTCGCCGATCGTCTCCACGACGAGGTCGACGGCCCGCTGCACCGCCCCCTGCACGGTGTCGGTGAGTCCCCAGCCCATCTCCTCCACCGCCTCCGGCTCGCACGCGATCACGACTACCTTGCCGGGCCAGGCCCCGATCGACTTCACGAAGCGGAGCACCGTCTGCGGGTCCATCCCGTGGGGGTTGATCACCTCTCCGTCCTCGATCTTGCCGTCGATCGACTCCTCCTCGGCCTCCATCACGTACAGGGTGCCCGGCTCCCCGCCCTGCCGGGAAACGTCGAGCATCACCAGCGCCTCGTAGCCGCGCATCACCTCGTAGGCGAGGTCGAGGCCGCCGGTGCCGACGTCCATGACCGCCACGCCGTCCGGCAGCTCGAGCTGGTCGAGGCGCCGTGCCACCTGGCCGCCGAAGCCGTCGTCGCGCATCCACGCGTTGCCGATGCCCGCCACCAGGATCCGGCGCACACGTTCTGAGCTCATGGCTCGATCACCTCCACCTCGGGTGCGAAGAAGAAAAGGTACCGGCCGGTGTCCCGCATCAGGTCCTGCCCGGGGTCGTCGTCGACGGTCACTCCCAGGTGCATCTTGCCGTCGTAGTCGATGAAGATGCGCTCGATCGTCGCTGTCCGGCCGTCGAGGATGCGCGAGTGAACGTCGGCCTCCGTCCCCGGCCGCAGCACCACCCTGCCGCCGCGGCGGAAGCGGACGCCTTCCACGTGGGCCTCCTCGACCCCGGCCCGGGGATCCTCGAGACCCGGCGGCGGGGCGGGCGGCTCGTCCGTCTCTGGTGGCCGGACCTGCTCCGGTGCCGGATCGCTGACCGTCACGCGCCCGTGCAGCGCCATGATGTCCTCCGGCGTCGCGGCGGCCGCACGGGCGATCATTTCCTTCACGGTCGGATCCTGCTGCTCGATCTCCGCCCGCTCGGCGTCGCTGAGCACGTGCATGTGGAGCAGCAGGGCCTCCTCGATCTCGGTGGAGTCGAACAGCCCGCCGCGGCTCTCGGGAGCGATCTGCGGGTGGTCGGGAAGCACGATCGCCGCTCCGACGATCGCGTCGTCAGAGGGCGTCGCGAGCACCGGGAAGGTGTTCACGCTCCGCACCAGTCGGTCCAGCGGGGAGATGAAGCGCCCGCCCTGAACGCGCACGATCGGATGCGTGGAGATCAGCGAGTCGGTCAGCGCCGCCGCTCGGTCGAGACCTTCGGCACACGGGGTCCGGTTCTCGATCCGCAGCACGATCTCGAAGCTACCGTCCTCCAGCTCCTCGGCGCCGACGTGGACGCCCACGATCAGATCCGCCCGAGGCTCGCGCGCGATCCGCGTCTCCTGCTCGATCGGAGCGCCCGGCAGAGCGCCGACCATCTTGCCCGACAGCTCGATGCGCCTCGCGACCGCCTGATGACGCTCGCCTTCGGGAACCAGGAACCGCACCTCGGCGGTGACCGGAGCCTCCGGCGGCGCCTGGAGCACGCACCGCAGCTCGAGATGATCGAAGGTGCTCGTCAGCGCCGCCGCGTAGCGCGGCGGGTAGACGATCCCGAACGGCGTGGGGGTGGCGTTCTTGGTCGCCCCGGGGGTGTACGGGTACAGCGCGTAGCCCTCGTAGAGCAGCGAGTCGACGAGCCGCTCCAGTGCGTCAGTCACGCCCCGACTCCTCCAGCAGATCTCGCACGCAGTCGTCCGCGGTGGCCAGCCCGCGCGCGACCTGCTCGCGCTGCAGCGCCTCGAGCGTCTCGGCCCGCAGGCCGACCCAGGCCGTGTTGGGGAAGTAGTGCCCGATCGTCTCCTTCCAGATCGAGACCGGCATCTTGAAGTCGATCGACTTCGTCCACGGCACCAGGACCATCTGCAGCCCACCGTGCTCGTCGGGGTAGTAGATCATCCCGTTGAAGTGCAGCGCCAGCGGCGCCTCGCCGTCCGGGAGCGAGTGCAGGTACTTGGCGGCGGCCACCTCGAGGTCGTAGTTGCAGTTGATCGGGACGGCGATGGTCGTCTGCCCGGTGAACGCCGGCACGACGACGTCGAGCTGGGCCCAAACCAGGCTCCGCGTGGTCACCGACCAGCGCTCCGGCGGGCCAAACAGGCCCACCAGGTTTGCCCGCGTCGCGTCGTCGTAGGTCCGCCGCGCCGGCTCGATCATCAGCTGGATCGTGAGCGCGATCATGTACACCTGACGGCCGGTCGGCTCCGTGACCTGCAGGTCGAGGTTCAGCACCGGCGCCGCCGCATACCTGACCGCGCGCGCTCCCAGGACCTCGAACTCGGGCTGCGGGGCGGAGGACTCGTCGGTGGGATACGCCATCGGCTCGACCGTCATCGTGCCTCGCCTCCTGTCGAGCCCCAGGCGCGCGGTCGATCGAGTGCCGGAGACTCCAACTCGCCGTGCGCCGGCCCTTCGCGGGCCGGGGCGCGGCGGGCATTGCCGGCCTTCTGCCTCAGGTCCTCGAAGAACCCGGCCACGGCATGCTCGACGGCGGTTCCGCCCGAGATCCCCTCCCAGTGGGCCTTGATCAAGCCCGTGAGCTCATAGCAGCGGTCGATCGGGGCGATCGCGTACGCCGGCGGCTCCGAGGTGCGGTTGACCACCAGGCCCTCGATGTCGGCCTCCAGCTGCTCGAGGATCGGGTTGCGCTCGCGCATCCGGTTCCAGGCCTCGAAGTGCAGCTCGCTTTCGGTGGCTCCCGCCGGGCTCGGATACAGCGCCACCACACAGCCGGTGACCGTCGAGTCCATGAAGAACGCGAGCCCGATCGGGATCTGGAACGATGCCCACAGGTCGTCGGGAACGTTCAGGTCGGGCAGCCACACGATCCGGGAGCCCGTCGGCCGGTACTCCGCGTCACCCGAGCGCAGCGCCCAGCAGCTCTCGCAGACGCACTCGATCCGGCGCTCGATCAGGTGCAGGAGGTGGCGGTGGTCCTCAGGGATTGAGGTGCCGCAGATATCGCAGTGCTCGGTGCTCCGATCGACGCCGGCCGGTCCCGCGGATGCGCCGTTGCCGGGACTCGGCCTGACCGTGCCGGGACGGGCCAGCCCGCGCAGCCCGGAGACCATCTGCGCGCGCTTGCGTGCCGCCACAGCGTCAGCGACCAGCCGGCGCTCTGGCCGGTCGGAACGGCTGCCGTTGGTGCTCAAGGCGTCAGCGCCACCTTGACGCTGCCGAGCTCACGCAGCAGCGGCACCGGCTCGAGCTGCAGGTGGTCATCGTCCATGGACCGTCCCGCTCGCGGCAGGAAGTACATCCTCTCGCAGTGCGGACAGGTGAGCGTCCCTCCGCTCAGCGCCCCGCCCTCGAGCGCCCGGCCGCAGTCCGCGCAGCTGTTGCGGTAGGCCAGCAGGGTGCCTTCGACGTTGGCCACCAGCAGGCTGTGACCGGCGATGTTGGCCACCAGCGTTCCGCCTCGCAGGTCAACGGCCGCATCGAGCTCGAACCACGCCGGGGGAGCCGGCGGTGGTGAGGACATCACCATCGGCAGCTCGAGGGCGTTCCCGCTCGGCTCGGCCATCCGCAGCGCGAGCCCGGTGGCCTGCGGAGCCACGCCCTCGACCTCGAGTCCCTCGAGGTCGGGAGCGGCCTCCTCCAGCGCCTGCTTGATGGCCAGCTCCAGCGTCACCGACGAGGCCGAGCAGTCCGAGCAACTGCCCTGCAGACGGATCCGGGCCACCCCGTCCTCCAGCGAGAGCAGCTCGACGTCGCCGCCGTGGGACTCCATGTACGGACGCACGTGCTCGAGTGCGCCCTGCACCCGGTCCGCAAGCGGGACCGGATGCAGGTCGTGAATCAGCAACAGCGTGGCCACCAGCGGGTCCTCCGCCAGTGCCATCGCGATCCGCTCCCCGTCATCGCCGGCGGCGAACAGGAGGCTGAGAATCCGCTCGAGCCCGACGCCGTGCATCTGCACGACGGCGGACACGAGCTCCTCCGCCACCTGACGCGTCGCCGCATCACCGCTCGCGTCCAGCCTCGACTGCAGGTCCTGGACCCGGGCCATCAGCTCCTCCGGCCCCTCGGCCGGGATGGTCGCGGCGGCTTCCATACCGGTCAGGACATCCCCGTCGGCGTGTGAACCACCTTCTTCACCCTGCCACCGCCGGTGTACATGTGCACGCCGCACGGCAGACACGGGTCGAAGGAGCGCACGGCCCGCATGATGTCGACGCCCTTGAAGTTCTCCGGACCGTTCTCTTCGAAGATCGGAGTGTTCTGGACGGCGTCCTCGTAGGGACCGGGGGTTCCGTAGACATCGCGCGGACTGGCGTTCCACGGGGTCGGCGGGTAGGGCTGGTAGTTCGCGATCTTCCCGTCGCGGATCACCATGTGGTGCGAGAGCACCCCGCGAGCCGCCTCGTGGAAACCGCAGCTGACCGCGGTGTCCGGGACCTTGAACTTGTTCCAGCTCTTGGTCCGGCCGGCCTGGACCTCCTTCATCGCTCGCTCGATGTTGTGCATGCAGACGAGCGCGGCATAGGCCTGGTGGTAGGTCCGGGCCCGGTCACGCTCGATCGCGTTGGACTTCTCCGGCACGTGCCACTCGAACTCCATCTCGGGCATGTTGGGCGAGCGCGGCAGGACCATCTGCAGCGAGTGCCCGGTCGCCTTGACGTAGCCGAAGTCGACCAGCCCGGCCTTGGCCGTGCACCACTGGCGCGCGAACGGACCGCCACCGGTGTCGCAGCACACGTGCGTGTCGGTGCGCTTGTCGTAGATCCGCGGCGAGACCACCCATGTGTACTTTTCGGTGAAGTCACGCTTCTGCGGGCGCGGCAGGGTGACCTTGTTCCACGGGTGGTTCTTGTCCACCGGGTTGCCCAGCGGATCCTTGTCGACGAGGGTGGGCTCGCCGTCCCACGGATCGAAGTACGAGGACCCGAGCAGGATCCGGATCATCAGGTTGATCTCGACCAGGTCGGTGGAGATCAGCTCGCCGTTGATCGCGACCCCCGGGGTGATGTAGCGCTTGCGCCCCCACTCGGTCATGTTGCGGTAGTCGTAGTCGACGTAGTCGGGATCGTCGAACGAGCCCCAGTTGACGAGGTTCGTCTCACGGAAGCCGACCATGTCGTAGCCCGGCAGCTCCTGCAGGAAGAAGTCGTACAGGTCGTCGTGCATCGGCACGCTGCGCTTGACGTAGTCCATGTAGCGCATCAGACGTACGTAGTAATCGGTGCACGTCTGGTGCGTGATGTCGGCGCTGCAGCCACCCGGCATGATCGTCGAGGGATGCGTGTGACGTCCGCCGAACAGGCAGTACATCTCCCGCGTGTACCGGGCGACGTGGAGCGTCTCGAGGTAGAACTCACCCGTGAACGGGTTGAGCGAGCGCATGATGTCCGCGATCGTCTTGTAGCCGTGGATGTCGCGCCCAGGAGCCGCGGTGTTCTCGGCCTTGGCCAGCAGCGACGGGTTGGTCTCCTTGACCATCTGCTCGCAGAAGTCCACATTCGCCATGCAGTCGTTGAAGATCGCGTGGTCGAAGATGTAATCGGCGGCCTCGGCGCAGTTGAAGGCAAGGTCGCCGAGCTTCGGCGGCTTGACCCCGTAGGCCATGTTCTGGTTCAGGCACGAACAGGTCGCGTGGTTGTCACCACAGATACCGCAGATTCGACTGGTGATGAAGTGGGAGTCGCGTGGATCGATGCCCTTCATGAAGATGTCGAAGCCGCGGAAGATCATCGACGTGCTGTAGCACTTCAAGACCGTCTGGTTGGAGAAGTCGATCTCGGTGTGGATGCCGAGGCTCCCGACGATCCGGGTGATCGGATCCCAGGACATCTCCTTGACCATGACCTTCTGCTGCGAAGGCGCTTCAATCGCCATCAGTTGCTCTCCTCACTCGGCCTCAGCCGCTCACGAGATAAAAGTGACCGCCACGCTGTTCCCCTGCCGTCACCACCGCTTCGCGTAGCCGCTGGTCAGGGTCCTGCTCCTGCGCCGCCATTCGGGCTCGATGTCGTACTTGGTCTTGATGTTGCGCTTGCGGAAATAGCGCACCACCGGCCCGTAGGCGTATTCCGTGATCCCGGCCGCCCACCGGCCCCACTTGTCCTCGTCCATGAACGGCATGAACTTGTCCGGGAAGCCGGGCATCGTGCAGGCCATGCAGATACCGCCGACGTTCGGGCAGCCGCCGACGCCGTTGACCCAGCCGCGATACGGCACGTTGCACTTGACCACGGGTCCCTTGCAGCCGAGCTTGACCAGGCAGCGGTGATCGTCTCCGTACTCGGTCGCGTACTGGCCCTGCTCGGTGAACCCGGCCCGGTTGCAGCTCTCACGGACGGTGCGCCCGAACAGCCACTTGGGCCGCAGCGCCTCGTCGAGCTCAGGCGCCGGAGCCAGGCCGGCGAGGTGCAGGGCGAGGTAGAGGAGCACCTCGGTCATGTTGTCGGGCTGCGCCGGGCAGCCTGGGATGCACACGACCGGCAGGCCGGCCTTGGACTTCCAGCTCCAGCCCAGGTAGTCGGGCACGCCCATGGCGCCGGTGGGATTGTTCTTCATCGCCGGGATGCCGCCATAGGTGGCGCAGGTGCCGATCGCGACGACTGCGGCGGCCTTTGGCGCGAGCCGGTCCATCCACTCGTTCATCGTGATCGGCTGCCCGTTCTCCGGATTCACGGCGAAGCCGGTCCAGTGGCCCTCACCGTTGATCTCCTCGTTGCCGAGCGAGCCCTCGATCACCAGCACGAACGGATCCAGCTTGCCCTGCTCGGCGTCGAACCACGCCTGCGCGTACTCGTCGCCCACCGCGTAGTCGACCACCTGGTTGTGGACGATCACCTTGGGCATGCCCGGGATGGCCTGCAGGATGATGTCCTCGAGGCTCGGGTTCGTCGCCGAGGTCATGGCCACCGAGTCCCCCTCGCAGCTGAGGCCCGTGGTCATCCACAGGACATGAGCGGTGACCGCCTCTGTCTTCTTGTGGTCTGCGAACGCAGTTGCCATCCCGTCTCCCCTCGCTCTCAACAAATACGCGGCAGCGGGTCGCCGACCAGCTGGTCCATGACCCGCCGGCCGCCGAAGCTCGTCTGCACCAGCACCATCCCGGGCGGCTCCGTCCGCACCTCCCCGATCTCCGCCGCGTCCTCGCAGCCGGGTACGGCCTTGAGCGCCCGCAGCGCATCCTCCGCCGCCTCCGGAGCGACGAACACCACCATCTTGCCCTCGTTGGCCACGTACATCGGATCGATCCCGAGGATCTCCGCTGCTCCGGCGACCGCGGGCTGCACGGGCACATCTCGCTCGCGCACCACGATCGCCACCGCAGACGAACGAGCGATCTCGTTCAGGACCGACGCGACGCCGCCTCGGGTCGCATCCCGCATGCAGCGCAGATGCGACCCGGCAGACTCGAGCAACGCGTCCACCGCCGGCCACAGCGAACGCGTGTCGGACTCGATCTCCGCGTCGAGCTCGAACTCGCCCCGGGCGAGCATGATCGCCGTGCCGTGCTCACCGATGCTGCCCGAGAGCAGGATCCGATCCCCGGGTCGCACGGCCGAGGGCGACAGCTCGGCGCGCGGATCGCGGCGCCCCAGCCCCGTCGTACAGACATACATCCCGTCGGCGTGCCCGCGCTCGACGACCTTGGTGTCCCCGGCCACGATCTCGATGCCCGCGTCCTGCGCCGCCGCCGCGATCGCCTCGACCTCCCGGCGCAGGTCCTCGGCCGGCAGTCCCTCCTCGAGCACCAGCGACAGCGTGAGCGCCACCGGGCGCGCGCCGGAGACGGCCAGGTCGTTGACGGTGCCATTGACGGCCAGCTCCCCGATCGATCCGCCCGGGAACCGCAGCGGCTTGACGACGTAGGAGTCGGTGGTGATGGCCAGTTGCAGGCCTTTGATCTCCACGATCCCGGCGTCGCCCATCTCGCCGAGGGTCTCCGACCCGAACGCGGGCACGAACACGGCCTCGATCAGGGTCTGCGTGGCCTTGCCGCCGGCGCCATGGGCCATGTTGATCTTCTCGTCGCGGAACTTCGCCCGCTTGCCCCGCGCGGTCTCGATGATCCCGAGGATCTTCTGCTCGCGGTCGGAGATGGCAGGAGTGCTCCGCGGAGCATCCTGCCCCGCGTCCTGACCCGGTCCAGCGGCGTCCGGCCGCTGGTAACCGCTCGCGCTTTGCGCGTCGCTGGTCACACGGTCGCTGGTCACACGACTTCCCGCTCGCGGGCGAAACGCCCGTAGTTGTAGTACGCCGCGCAGGCCCCTTCCGATGAGACCATGCAGGTCCCGATCGGGCGCTCTGGCGTGCAGGCCGTGCCGAAGACCTTGCATTCCCACGGCTTGATCACGCCCTTGAGCACCTCGCCGCACTGGCACGCCTTCGGATCCGCGACCCGGACGCCGGGAACGCTGAAGCGGCGCTCGGCGTCGAGGTCGCCATAGGCCTCCGAGAGCTTGAGCCCGCTGTGGGAGATGAAACCCAGTCCTCGCCACTCGAAGTGCGGGCGCAGTTCGAACACCTCGGCCATCACCTCGAGCGCGCGGGTGTTGCCCTCGTACGGCACCACGCGCTTGTATTGGTTCTCCACCTCGCAACGGCCCTCGGCGAGCTGGCGCAGGATCATCACGATCGCCTGGAGGATGTCCAGCGGCTCGAAGCCGGCCACCGCAACCGGCTTGCCGTAGTCGGCCGGGATGAACTCGAACGGGCGCGCCCCGACCACGGTCGAGACGTGACCGGGCCCGATGAACCCGTCGAGCCGAAGGTCCGGCGATTCCAGCAGGGCGCGCAGCGGCGGGACGATCGTCACGTGGCTGCACATGCACGAGAAGTTCGTCACTCCCTCGGCTCGGGCCCGCTTGAGCGTGAGCGCCGTGGATGGCGCCGTGGTCTCGAACCCGATGGCGAAGAACACAACCTCGCGATCAGGGTTCTCCTTGGCGATCCGCAGAGCGTCGAGCGGCGAGTAGACCATCCGAATGTCAGCCCCCGCCGCCCTGGCCTCGAGCAGGCTCCCGTTCGATCCCGGCACGCGCATCATGTCGCCGAAGCAGGTGAAGATCACGCCCTCTTCATGCGCGAGCGCGATCCCGTCGTCGACGCGACCCATGGGGATCACGCAGACCGGGCAGCCGGGACCATGGACGAGCTCCACATTGGCCGGCAAGAGGTCGTCGACGCCGTACTTGTAGATCGAATGGGTGTGGCCGCCGCACACCTCCATCACCTTGTAGTGGCGGCCCGGCTCGACCAGCGACAGGATCTCGCCGGACAGCGCGCGGCCGAGGTCCGCGTCGCGGTACTCGTCGACGTACTTCATGCTCGCACCTCTGCTTCCTCAGCCGCCAGCGCGGCGATGGCGGTCCCGGCGTGGACCAGGATCACGGCACCCGCACGCAGCGGCTCGACCAGAGCGATCTCAACGGTGTGCCGCGCGCCTTCGGCGTCGGCGCACAGTGCCAGGCCGCGATGCTCGTCGAGCTTGACGACCGTCATCGGGATTCCATCATCACCACACGTGATGCAGTGCTCCGTGCCGCACGAGGACCCCGATGTGTCGCCAAGGGTCACTCGATCACGCTGGCTTTCAGCTCCTCAAGCTCCTGCTCGTAGTCGGCACCCATCCGCTCGAGCAGGTTGCGCGTCGCGCGGGCTTCCTCCTCGTCGACCTGGGAGATCGCGAACCCGACGTGGATCAGCACCCAGTCGCCGGGCCCAACGCCGTCTCCATCGGAGTCGAGGAGGCCGATGTTGACGTTGCGCCTGACCCCGGCCACGTCGACCTTGGCCAGCCGATTGGCAGCGTCGACGATCTCGAGGATCTGACCCGGTATTGCCAAGCACATGTGGCTACGGCTCTCCTTGCTCCCTCGTCCTGCCCGCAAATCGCAACATACCCCACAGCCCTGCCAAGGCAACCGACGGGGTTGGGCCGTTCTACCACCGCTCAGGAGGACCGTGGGCAGGCCGGTAATGCCCGTTACCGAGGGCCTCCGTAATCACGCTTACGGGCGTAGGGCTCGGATCCTGACCGTCGCAGGCGTAGACTCTCGGGGAGAGAGCCGCTCGTGCGGAGAGACGGAGAGACCCGGGGATGGCGATAGACGGTCCGGAGCCTGACCAGCAACCAGCGTCGCGCTGGCAGAACCGGGGAAACGCGCCCGAGTCGCGGCCGCTGTACGCCTATCTCCTCGACGCCGACGATGACCTGGCTCAGGAGTTCGATGTGCGGATGCGACTCTCCGCCCGTCAGCTGGCCACGGCAAGGGTGCTCGACGCGGGGGTCGGCCGGTCCAACCTCACGCCCTGGCTGCAGGCCGTCGGGAACGGCCCCGGCCTGCTGATCCTCGACGGGCTGGTGGCGATCGACACCTGCGTCGGCGCCCGGACCGCGACCGAGCTCGTCGGAGCCGGCGACCTGTTGCTCCCGACGAGCCAACGGCCCGAGGACATGCTCGAGCGGACGACCGGCTGGCACGTCCTCTGCCAGGCCCGCCTGGCGGTCCTGGACGAAGAGTTCAGCGAGCGCGTACGCCCATGGCCGCAGATCAGCCAGGCGCTGCTGCGCCGCGTCGGCCGGCGCGCGGCGGAGCTCGACGTGCTCCGGGCGATCAGCTGCCAGCCGCGACTCGAGGTTCGGCTGGTGCTGGTGCTCTGGCATCTGGCGGCCCGCTGGGGACGAGTTGAGCCGGCCGGAATCCGCCTCGCGCTTCCCCTCACCCATCGCCTCCTCGGCCAGCTCGTGGGCGCCGAGCGACCCTCCATCTCGCATGCGCTCGGACGACTTGCCCACGCCCGGCTCGTCACCGGCTCCGCAGGCGATCTGCATCTTCATGGCACCGTGGAGCGCCATCTCGAGTGTCTGATCGAGCGCACCGGGACCGTCGGGATCGGAGACCGGGACAAGACCGGGCGCTCTCGCGGCGGCCAGATCGCATCGAGCGCATGATCGAGTTCGCCGTGCGCCTGACCCCGGCGGGAGGCTGACGCGTGCAGGCCGAGTTCATACGGGCCCAGGCCCGTAAGGACCGACGCCCGATCCACGTGATCTGGATGACCAGCGGCCTCGGCTGCGACGGCGACTCGATCTCGATGACGGCCGCCACGAACCCCAGTCTTGAGGACCTGCTCCGCGGCTGCATGCCCGGGATGCCGCCGCTGATCATGTACAACCCGATGTTCGCCTACGAGACCGGTGAGGACTTCATGCGCCCGTGGCACGAGGCCGCCGCGGGACGGCTCGACCCGTTCATCCTCGTGCTCGAGGGCTCGGTGCCCAACGAGGATGTCAACGGAGAGGGGCACTGGGCCGCCCTCGGGTGCGACCCCGACACCGGGGAGCCGATCACCACCTCGACCTGGATCGACCGCCTGGTCCCGAAGGCGGCCGCTCTACTGGCGATGGGGACCTGTGCCGCGTACGGCGGGATCCCCGCCATGCGCAACAACCCGACCGGGGCGATGGGCCTGCGCGACTACCTGGGCGCCGGCGCCGAGTCCCATCTGGGGATCCCGGTCATCAACCTCCCGGGGTGCCCGGTTCAGCCCGACAACGTGACCCAAACGCTGCTGTCCCTGGTCCTGCAGATCGCCGGGATGGGGCCCGCACTCGACCTCGACGAGCAGGGCCGCCCGGTGCGGATCTTCGGGCGCACCGTGCACGAGATCTGCGATCGCGCCGGGCTGGCCGAGAACGGCAAGTTCTCCTCCGAGTATGGCGATGGTCGCTGCATGGTCAAACTCGGCTGCAAGGGGCCGGTGGTGAAGTGCAACGTGCCGGTCCGCGGCTGGGTCAACGGCATCGGCGGCTGCCCCAACGTGGGCGGGATCTGCATGGCCTGCACGATGCCGGGCTTTCCCGACGCGTACGTCCCGTTCATGGATTCCGACCGCGCCGCGAAGGCCTACGCCACGACCGCGAGGGTGAGCTACGGCCCGATCGTCAGGTTCCTGCGGGCTCAGCGGATGCGCCACGACCTCGACGTCGAGCCGCGATGGAGGCGGCGTGCCTCGGAGCTGACCTCCGGCTACCAGCGTCACTGGTAGCCAGGCATTGATTTGGGTTCACCGCCAACCCCGGCACCGGCAGGACGACCGTGGCGATGCGGATGGCGGAGATCCTGCACCGCCTCGGCTACATTTCGCGCAACCACGCGGTGGCGGTGACGCGGACGATCTCGTCGGGCAGTACTTCAGGCACACCGCGCCGAAGACCAAGGAGGTGCTCAAGCGCGCCTAGGGCGGCGTCCTGTTCATCGACGAGGCCTACTACCTGTACCGCGCCGAGAACGAGCGCGACTCTGCCAGCACCACGACGGCACCTTCGGTCCGCCCATCTACGTCCATCCGGCGCGGTTCACGGTCGTCGAGGGACTCCTGGGCGTCCACCTGCCCGAGATGCTCGAGTGCTACGACGTCCGCGTGTACCTGGACCCGCCCGAGGAGATCCGGCCAGTGAAAGGTCCAGCGCGACTGCTCGCGCCGCGGCTACACCACCGACCAGGTGCTGGCCGAGCTCGACCGGCGGGAGGCCGACTCGGAGTCCTTCATCCGGCCGCAGCGCCGGCACGCCGACATCGTCGTCTCGTTCATACCGGGCGAAAGCCAGGACCCCGACGAACTGGATGCCCACATGATGCTCGGCCCCGGACTGCCGCATCCCGATCTGAGCACGATGGTGACCGACGAGCCGGGCGGGATCGCCATAGTCGATCAGGGCGCCGATCGCGGCCTGAAGGCTCTTCAGCAAATTTTACGCGCACGCGCGATCATTCCGCCATGCCGAAGGTGCTGGTAGTCGACGACGAACCCGCGGTCAGGCGCGCGCTGGAGCGGGCGCTGCGGCTCGACAGCTACGATGTGGCCCTCGCCGCCGACGGTGAGGAGGCGCTCGACGCGCTCGCCTCCTCACCGGCCGACGCCGTCATCCTCGACGTCGCGATGCCGCGACTCGACGGGCTCGAGGTCTGCCGGCGGATGCGCCAGGCCGGCGATCGCACGCCGGTGCTGATGCTCACCGCCCGTGACGCCATCGATGACCGGGTGCTGGGACTCGACGTCGGCGCCGACGATTATCTGGTCAAGCCGTTCGCGCTGCGCGAGCTGCAGGCCCGGTTGCGCGCGCTGCTGCGGCGGGCGGGCGACGGCACCGACGGCGAGACGCTCAGCTACGCGGACCTGGTGCTCGACCCGGTGGCGCACGAGGTCCGGCGCGGCGATCGCCTGATCGAGCTCTCGCGGACCGAGTTCCTGCTGCTGGAGCTGTTCCTGCAGCACCCCCGGCAGGTCCTCACCCGCTCCACCATCTTCGAGCGCGTGTGGGGCTATGATTTCGGGCCCACGTCCAATGCGCTCGGCGTGTACATGGGCTACCTGCGCCGCAAGACCGAGGCGGCCGGCGAGCCGCGGCTGCTGCACACGGTCCGCGGCGTCGGCTACGTGCTGCGGGACTGAACCGGAGCGTCGCGATGCCCCTACGCCGCAGAATCTCGATGGTGGCCGCGGCCGCCGTCGCGATCGTGATCGTGCTCGTCGCGGCGGTGTCCTACGTGGTCGTGCGCGAGCAGCTGCGCAGCCAGGTCGACGGCGCGCTGCAGGGCCAGGCGCTGCTGGTCGAGCACTTCGGTGGCCGGGCCTTCGCGGGCGACCTGCCCGGCCTGCCGGCCGGCGAGGGCGGCCCCGCCCCCTACGCGCAGGTGGTCACCGCCGACAGCACCGTCAGCTCCCTTCAAGGCTATGCGACGCTGCCGGTCGACGCGGCGGCGAGAGCCGTCGCCGCGAACGGCGGGACGGTGTTCGAGGACGTGAGTGTCGGGGGCGTCCACGTCCGTGTGTACACCATCGGCATCCAGAACGTCGCCGTCCAGCTGGGGCGCCCGCTCTCGAGCGTCGACCACGTCCTCGCCCACGTTCGGCTGATCCTGGTGCTGCTGTGCCTGGGCGGGATTGCGCTGGCCGCCGCGCTCGGCCGCATCGCGGCCCGCCGCGTCCTGGCACCGCTCGCCGAGGTGGCGCAGACCGCCCAGCACATCAGTGAGACCGAGGATCTCTCGAGCCGGATCGCGATCCACGCCGACGACGAGGTGGGTCAGCTGGCCACTCGCTTCAACGCCATGCTCGAGCGCCTGGAGGGCTCACGCGATGCGCTGGACGATTCGGTCCGGGCCCAACGTCAGCTGGTCGCCGACGCCTCCCACGAGCTGCGCACACCGGTCACCAGCCTGCGCACCAACGTCGAGGTGCTGCTCGCCGGCGGGGAGCTGTCGCCCGAGGATCGCGACCGGCTGCTGACGGATGTGGTCGAGCAGAGCGAGGAGCTGAGCGCGCTCGTCGGTGACCTGATCGAGCTCGCCCGCGGAGATGAGCCGAGCGGGACGCCGGAGGACGTGAGGCTCGACGGGGTGGTCGCCGAGTCGATCGCGCGCGGGCGGCGCAACTCGCCCGGGATCCGGTTCGAGGCCCGGCTCGAGCCGACGATCGTCGAAGGTGTGCCCGAGCGGCTCGGTCGGGCGATCAACAACCTGCTGGACAACGCCGCGCGTCACTCGCCCAGCGACGGCACCGTCGAGGTGACCGTCGACGCCGACGGCGCGCTGGTGCGCGACCACGGCCCCGGCATCGCTCCCGGTGACGTGCCGTACGTGTTCGACCGTTTCTTCCGCGGCGAGAACTCACGCGGGCGCCAGGGCAGCGGCCTTGGCCTGGCGATCGTGCGACAGGTGGCCGAGCAGCACGGGGGCTCCGTCAGCG
>JADGPN010000147.1 GCA_017882465.1 Solirubrobacteraceae bacterium | reverse complement strand
ACCGCCGCCGCCGGGGCGCCCTGCCGACCCGACGCTCAGCATCCTGGTGGTCGACGACGAGTCCGACCTGCGGGAGATGCTGACCCGCTCGTTCTCTCGCGAGGGCCATCGCGTGCTCGCTGTCGCCGACGGGCGCGCGGCGATCGATCGAGCCAGCACCGACAGTTACGACATCGTGCTGCTCGACGTGGCCCTCGGAGCCGGGCCCGACGGCTACGAGGTCTGCCGGACGCTGCGCAACCGTCGCAACGTGGTGCCGATCATCATGCTCACCGCTCTGGACTCCGAGGCCGACGCGGTTCTCGGCCTGGAGGCCGGCGCCGATGACTATGTCACCAAGCCGTTCGGGCTGGCCGAGCTGCGCAGCCGGATCCGGGCGGTACTCCGCCGCTCCGGCACCCGCGCGATGGGCGACGAGGTGGCGGTCGTCGGGCCGATCGCGCTGGACCGAGCGCAACGCGAGGTCACGATCGAAGGGGCACCGGTCAAGCTGACCTTCTCGGAGTTCGAGCTGCTCGACGCGCTGATGACCGACCCGGGCCGGCTGCTGAACCGCCAGGAGCTGCTGCGCGCGATCTGGGGTGACAGCGCCTACCGCGATCCGCGCGCGATCGACGTGCACATCCGTCATCTGCGAGAAAAACTCGAACCGGAGCCCGAGAAGCCGCGGTACATCCTCACCGTTCGCGGTGCCGGGTACCGGCTGCGAGGTCCGTAGGTAGTGCCCCCGCGGCCGCGGCGCCTCGTACCTGGCCTGCGCGGCCGGATCGTCGGTGCGCTGCTGGTCACCACGGTGGCGACGCTGGGGATCGCGGCCGTGGCGCTGCTGGGACCGCTGGAGCAGCAGCTCCGCAACTCGGCGCTGGCGACTCTCCAGCGTGACGTCTCGCAGGCCAAGCCCGGTTTCGAGCGGCTCAATCTGGCCGCCGCCCAGACCAGTCCCGAAGCGCAGCGCAGGCTGCAGAGCGTGGCCAACGCGCTGGCGGTCCGGATCGGCGCGCCCAACGTGAGCGTGTTCGCCTACCCGCTCGTGCAGCTGACGTTCTTCGACGCCGAGAGCGAGCGCGGCGACACCTTCGATGACGTCGCCACCGCGTTCACCAGGATCGCCTACGGCAAGACCGGCAAGGCCGCGGTGGTCCCGAGCTTCGGAACGCTGGACGGAACCGACGTGGCCAGGGTGGCGATGCCGATCACGCTGCCGGGCAGGGCCGGCCAGACCTACGTCCTCGCGGTGCGCAAGACGATCGAGGAGATCCCCGGCGCGGTCAAGGTGGTCCGCACGGCGTTCATCACCGCCGCCCTCGCCGGCGTGGCCCTGACGCTGATCCTGGGGATCCCGCTCGCGGCGACGCTGGTGCGCCGGCTGCGCCGGCTGCGCGATGCCTCGCTCGGGCTCGCTCGCGGTGGGCGGCCGGTCGAGGTCCCGGTGGATCGGGCCGGCGACGAGGTCGGGGACCTCACCCGCGCCTTCGCCACCATGCAGCGCCGGCTCCAGCACCAGGAGGACGCGCGGAGGGCGTTCGTCGCCACCGCTTCGCACGAGCTGCGCACGCCGCTCACCTCGCTCGATGGGATGCTCGAGCTGGTCGACGACGACCTCCGCGGCGGAACGCCCGACATCGAGGACGCGGTCCAGCTGCTCGGACGCGCGCGAGCGCAGTCCCGGCGCCTGGGACGACTCGCGGCAGACCTGCTCGACCTCTCCCGGCTCGATGCCGAGGTGGATCTCCGCTCCGAGCCGATCGAGCTCGGTGAGCTCAGCCGAGCGGTGCTGGCCGAGTTCGAGGTGGGAACCGCCGATCGCGGGATCACGTCGCGCCTGGAGGGCACCGAGGGCGCGTGCTGGGCGCTGGGGGATCCGGGCAGCATCGCCCAGATCCTGCGGATCCTGCTTGACAACGCCGTCCGCGCGACGCCCGAGGGATCGGAGCTCAGGGTCGAGCTTCACGACGGGAGTGGCCCGGTCACTGTGAGCGTCTGCGACCACGGCCCCGGGGTCCCGGAGGGCGAGCGCGACCTGATCTTCGAACGCTTCCAGCGCGGTCGCGCAACCGGGGGCCGGGGTGGATTCGGGCTTGGATTGGCGATCGGCCGCGAGCTGGCCGAACGCATGGGAGGAGAGCTCGTCCTGGAAGACCGGCCCGGTCCAGGAGCAACCTTCACGTTGCGACTCCCGGCGGCGCGGGCGCCGGAGGCGGACCCCGTCCCAGCCGTGTAGCGGAGCCTAAAGCCATGGTGTGGCTGACTGCGTCCCGGCCCACTGCGGTGTCCGCCCGCGCACCTACGCCCACTAGCTGGCAGCATCAGCACGATGGACGCACAACTGATGAGGATGATGCTCGAGGTCGACGAGCATCACTGGTGGTACCGAGGGCGGCGGACGATCATTCGCGCCGAGCTCGACAAGCTGCCGCTGCCCGCCGGCGCGGAGGTGCTTGACGCAGGCTGCGGCTCCGGCCGGACGCTCGAGGAGCTCGAGGACTACGGCGAAGTGCGCGGGATTGAGCTGAACCCCGAGGCCGCCGAAGTGGCTCGCGGTCGCGGACACGGGGAGGTCGAGGTGGGTCGGCTTGAGGATCTGCCCTGGTCGGACTCGACGTTCGACCTGATCACCTGCCTGGATGTGATCGAGCACACGCCTGACGACCGGGCCACGCTGCGCGAGCTGCGGCGGGTGACCAAGCCCGGCGGCTGGCTGCTGGTCACAGTGCCGGCCTACCAGGCGCTGTGGTCTGCTCACGACGAGGCCAACCACCACTATCGCCGCTACAGCCGCAGCGCGCTTCGGTCAACCGCGCAGGACGCCGGCTGGGCGGTGCAGCGGCTGACCTCGTTCAATACTCTGCTGCTGGCGCCGGCGGCGGCCGTTCGCCTGGCCCAGCGCCGGCGCCGCGGGCCGGCCGAGGAGCACACATCCGATCTGCACCTCGGCCCCCAGTGGCTCAACGGCGTACTGGAGCGACCGCTGAGGCTCGAGGCGCGCTGGCTGGGGCGGGGCAGGACCCTGCCCGCCGGTCTGTCACTGATGGCGGTGCTGGCCAACCGCGGCGGGAGCTGATGAGCACAGCCGCGGCGCGGCCTGACCCGGAACCTGGCGCGTGAGCCGGCTGTTCGTCGGCCTGTCACTGGCGCTGATCGCGTCGGTGGCTCTGAACGTAAGCTATTTGATCCAGCACGCCGCGGCCACGCACGCCCCCAGAGTCGACATCCGCCGTCCCCTGCGCACCGTGGCCGGCCTGTTCTCCTCACCGCTGTGGCTGGCGGGAGGGGCGCTCGGGCTGCTGGGCTGGGCGATGCACATCGCCGCCCTGACGCGAGCCCCGATCTCGCTGGTCCAAGCCTTCCTGGTGGGCGGGATCGCGCTGGTCGCCCCGCTGGCCGTGCACTTCCTCGGCCATCATCTCTCGCGGAGCGAGATCGCCGGGGTGATCCTGATGGGTGTGGCGCTGTTTGCGCTCACCGTCGGGCGCGGTCACGTCGGGCTCCACAGCGGCTTTCGCGCCCGGGCTCTGGGCAGCTACGTGATCGTGTCCTGCGTGCTCGCGGGAGCGCTGCTGCTCACGGACGCCCCACGAGCTCAGGCGCTTGGCCTCGCCGGCGGCATCCTGTACGGGGCTGCCGACCTCTCGATCAAGGCCCTGACCGGCATTGGCACCGATGATGGCGTGACCGCGGTACTGCGCTCGCCATGGCTGCTCGCAGCCGCGGTGACCAGCATCGCCGCCTTCTTCTGCTTTCAGCGTGGTCTGCAGAGCGGCAACGCGCTGCCGGTGATCGCGCTCATGACCGCGGGCACGAACGTGATCTCGATCGTCGGCGGCCTGCTCGTGTTCGGCGATCCGCTGGGTCGTCGCCCTCCCTTCATCGTTCTGCACCTGGCCGCATTCGTGCTCGTCGCGGTCGCCGCTTGGCTGATGGCTCCCGCGCAGGCGGCGATGACCACCGGCCCCGAGGGACACTGATGGTCACGATCGCTGCCCTGATCGGCGTCTCGAGCAGTCTCGGCTATCTGCTCCCCGCGATCGTGGGCCTGGAGTCGATGGGGATCCCGTCCCCCGGAGAAACGGCGCTCGTGGCGGCCGCCGTCCTGGCCAGCCAGGGGAAGCTCAACATCGTGCTGGTGACCGTGATCGGCGTGGCGTCGGCGATCATCGGCGACAATATCGGCTATCTGCTCGGCCGCAAGTTGGGCCGCGACGTGCTGGCCGTTCGCGGACCGGGACAGGCACACCGGATCAAGGCGCTCGACGCCGGCGATCGCTTCTTCGCCAAGCACGGCACCAAGGCCGTCTTTCTGGGCCGCTGGGTGGCTCTGGTCAGGATCGCGGTCGCGTGGCTGGCCGGGATCAACCACATGCCGTTCAAGCAGTTCTTCTTCTGGAACGCCCTCGGTGGTCTCACCTGGGGGATCACCGTCAGCGCGCTCGCCTACGTCGCCGGCAACGCGATCGTCCACGTGCTCTCGACCGTGGGCGTGGTCGCAGCCGCGGCGCTGGCGGTAGCGCTGTTCGTCGGCTACGGCTACTTCAAGCTCCGGCAGCGCCGCCGCGAGGCGGCCTGAACGGTCCTAGCTTTCGGCCTCCGCCGGGGTGCCGGCCGCTGCCGGGGCCTGGGCCGGCGACAGGTCCAGCGCACACGAGTTGATGCAGTAGCGCAGGCCCGTCGGGGCAGGCCCATCGTCGAACACGTGCCCGAGGTGGCCGCCGCAGTTGCGGCAGTGGACCTCGGTGCGGACCATCAGGAAGCTCCGGTCCTTGCGCAGCTCGACGTTCTCGGCGACCGCCGGCTCATAGAAGCTCGGCCAGCCGGTGCCGGAGTCGAACTTCGTCTCCGAGCTGAACAGCTCTGCGCCGCAGCCGGCGCAGCGGTAGCTGCCGTCGGCCTTCACGTCGACGTATTCGCCGGTGAACGGCCGCTCGGTCCCGTGGCGGCGGAGGATCTCGTACTGCTCCGGCGTCAATCGCTCACGCCATTCGTCTTCGGTCAGTTCACGTTCAGGTTTGTCCATGCCTCCAACGGTAGCGGCCGACCGAGTTGGGAGGGGTGAACGGCCGTGAAGTTCGGGCCGGGGCGGCTATGGGATGTAGCTCGCGGCGGCCCGCCGGTCCGGCTCAATCATCTCCATCACCAGCGTCGACCAGCCGAAGGTCGCGGCGCCCATGCCTCGCGCGGTGTGGGGGTCGTAGTACTCGCGCAGGCCGCCCGAGACAATCGCGGAGCCGATCCGGCGCACGATCTCGTCGGCCTGGGCCGTGTATCCGAGCCGGACCAATCCCAGCCACACCAGCCAGGCGGCGTTGACCCACGTGGGCCCCCGCCAGTAGCGCCGGGGTCCGAGGAGCGTCTTGTCACGGACCGAGAACGTCGGGTCCGACGCCGACACCGAGGGGGGAGGGACGGGAAGCCAGAACTCCGCAGGGTCGAGCAGGTGCTGCTCCACCAGCCGCCGTCCGATCGCCTCGGGTAGGTCGGGCAGCGCGAGCGGCGCCAGCGCCGCCCAGGTCACGGCCGGCGCTCGGGCGGGCTCGGGCCGGGCCAGGAGGTGAAACAGGCCCGCGCTCTCGTCGTACATGCGCTCGACGATCCGCTCGGTCAGCGAGGGCCGGCCCAGCGCCAGCAGCGACAGGTTGTAGAGCACGTTGGTCATCACCTCGGCACAGACCGGGCCGCCGGCGTCGACGATCCGCCGCGGGTCGTAGTCGAGCCGGCGGTTACGCCGCACGAGCAGCAGGAACCCGGGCAGGCTGTGCGCCTGCCGGCGCCAGACCACGTCGAACTTGGACGAGGCATCGAGGCCCGACTCGTCGGGCTGCACGATCCAGATCAGGCCGTCGCCGTCGAGGTCGCGATGAGCGGCGAGCCAGTCGTGATGGCGGACGATCCCGGGGTTGGTCGCGGGGTCGCCGACGACGATCCGCCACGCCCAGGCCAGCAGCGGGGGCTGGATGCTCGCGGTCATCGGCGCGTCCGGCGAAGTCACGTTGTAGGTGAAGCGGCGTGGCCCGGACAACGGCCGGTCCCAGAAGATCGTGTGGCCGATGAATCCGTCCACGCGCTGGGCGGCGAGCAGCGACTCGAGCTCCCGGCGAGCGCGGGTGGGATCGAAGTGCCGCCAGGCGATGGCCGTGAAGCACGAGTCCCAATACCACTGCCACGGGTAGTGGCCGGGGCTGGGGCAGGTGTACGCGTACCGCACACTATCCCCGGCCCGGACACCCTCACGCCAGTTCCCCCTGAGCGTGGCCTCGCACAGAAGCCTGATCCGCGCGGGGTCGGCCATACGCGGATTCATATCGGGTACGGCCGCCCGTCATCGCCGCGACTCGTCTGCCCGCCCCACCGAAGCGGAGACTAATGTTCCGATCGACCTTCGACCGGGGAGAGACCACGCGATGAGCTGGGTAGAGACATACGTCCCCAATCCGCGGCGCTACGAAGGCGTCGACTACCGGCGCTGTGGTCGCCGGGGCCTGATGCTGCCGCCGATTTCGCTCGGCCTGTGGCAGAACTTCGGCGATGATCGGCCGCTCGACGGCCGCCGGGCGATTCTCCGGCGCGCGTTCGACCTCGGGATCACGCACTTCGATCTGGCCAACAACTACGGGCCGCCCTACGGCGCCGCCGAGCTGAACTTCGGCAAGCTGTTCGCCGGCGATTTCCGCTCCCTGCGCGATGAGCTGGTGATCTCGACCAAGGCCGGCTACGACATGTGGCCCGGTCCCTACGGCGACCACGGCTCGCGCAAGTACCTGCTCTCGAGCCTCGACCAGAGCCTGGGCCGGATGGGGCTCGACTACGTGGACATCTTCTACTCGCACCGGTTCGATCCCGACACGCCGCTGGAGGAGACGCTGGGGGCATTGGACACGGCCGTCCGCCAGGGCAAGGCGCTGTACGCCGGGATCAGCTCCTACTCCGCCGAGCGGACCGTCGAGGCGGCCCGGATCCTCCGGGATCTCGGCACGCCGCTGCTGATCCACCAGCCGTCCTATTCGCTGCTCAACCGGTGGGTCGAGGGAGGGCTCCTGGACGTGCTCGAAGAGGAGGGCGTCGGCTGCATCGCCTTCTCGCCGCTGGCGCAGGGCCTGCTGACCGACAAGTACCTGGACGGGATTCCCGAGTCGTCCCGGGTGCGCCGCGGCGAGGCCTTCTCAGAGCAGCTCCTGTCGGCCGAGAACCTGGAGCGGGTGCGCGCGCTGAACGAGATCGCGCGCGGGCGCGGGCAGTCGCTCGCACAGATGGCGCTCGCGTGGGTCCTGCGCGATCCCCGGGTCACCTCGGCCGTGGTCGGCGCCAGCAGCGTTGAGCAGCTCGAGCAGAACGTGGCCGCGCTCGAGCGGTTGCACTTCGAGGCCTCCGAGCTCGAGGAGATCGACCGCCACGCGCAGGACGGCAGCCTCAACATCTGGGCCCCGTCGAGCGCCTTCTGACGGGCCCCGGCGGGCGCCGGCGGCGATGCTCGCGCAGGCGTTCGCCGGGTTGGCCCTCAAGACCGTCCGCGCATCGGTCGATCATGGTGGCTGAACAGACCGCCGGCTCGTGCTCCTGGGCAGTCGGACCCAGCGTGGCCAGCGGTCGATCCAGGAGGAACCATGACCGCCCATCGACATGCCGCCTACATGCGTTTCCGAGCCAAGCTCGACGCACTTGCCCCCAGCAAGCTTCTGCCCGCCGAGCGCGAGGTGCTGCAGGAGGCCGCCGAGGGTCTGCTCCTCACCCACGACTCGCAGGAGGCTGCCGCCTCCTATGAGCGGGCCGCCCACCAGCTGCGCACCCTGATCAGCACCGGGCGCTGGACCGAGACGATGGCCCTGCCGCTGCTCGACGATCTCGCCGCCGCCAGCCAGCCCGCCTTCGTCCTCGCCGCCTGAGCAGCCGGCGCGCGCCGCCGTCCCCGCCGGACGATCCGAGTCCGGCCGCGCCGACCCTCCGCCGGACGGCGGATCGGTCCCGAACCCGCGATCCTTGCCGGATGACGCGGATCGCGGTGGTGGGACACGTCGAGTGGGTGGACTTCGTTCCGGTGGCGCGCCTGCCCCGGCGGGGCGAGGTGGTTCCGTCGATCGCCGCCTTCACCCGTGCCGCCGGTGGGGGCGGGGTGGCGGCGGTGGTGCTGGCCGAGCTGGGCGCCGAGGTGGACTTCTTCTGTGCTCTGGGACGGGACAGCTATGGCCGCGCGACGGCTGATCAGCTCGCCGAGCGCGGCGTCCGGGCCCAGGTCGCGTGGCGCGACGGCCCGACCCGGCGCGTGATGACGATGCTGGAAGCGGGCGGCGAGCGCGCGATCGTCAGCCTGGGAACGCGCCTCGAGCCGCTCGGCTCCGAGGATCTGGAGTGGGAGCGCCTGCGCGGCGCCGAAGGGGCCTACTTCACCGCTGGGGACGACGCAGCGCTCCGGCGGGCGCGCGAGGCTCGTGTGCTGGTGGCCACTCCGCGGGCGCGGACCGCGCTCCTGGGGGAGGGGCCGATCATCGACGCGCTGGTCTTCAGCGCCACCGACCCGCACGAGCGCGAGTGGGCGGATCGCGCCGCCCACCGCGCCCGGCTGATGGTCGCGACCGAGGGCGCCAAGGGCGGGCGCTGGTGGGGCGAAGCCGAGGGCAGCTGGGCTCCGGTTCCACCGCCGGGGGAGCCTCGAGACAGCTATGGCTGCGGCGACTCGTTCGCGGCGGCATTCACGCTCGGCCTGGGTGCAGGCGAGTCGGTGGGCGAGGCAGCCGCCCGCGGGGCCGCGTGCGGCGCTCGATGCCTGACCCGGGCAGGCGCGCCTTAAACGGCGCGCTCGGCGCCCTGAGCACTCGGGCACGGCTCTGGCCCCGCTCGGTGTCCCAGGGCGAGGGTCAGGCCTCGAGCGCCGCGGCGGTCTCCAGCCACGCGGTCTCGAGCGCCTCGCGCTCGGCCAGCAACTGCTCGAGCTCGGCCTGCAGGTCGCCGAGCCGAGCGTGGTCGGTCGCGCTGGCCGACATCTGCTCGTGCAGGGCCCGCTCGCGCTCGCCGTGACGGTCGAGTTTGCGCTCCAGGCGCTGGAGGTCGTTGCGTCGCGCGCGCAGCAGCGCGCCGGGCGTGGCTGCGGCCCGCGGCTGCGCTCCCGGCGCCGCCGGGGCCGCCATGGCCGCCGGGGCCGCTTGCAGCTCCAGGTACTGGTCCATCCCGCCGGGCAGATGGCGGATCTGGCCCGCACCGGTGAGCGCGAACGTGTCGTCGCAGACCCGCTCCACGAAATAGCGGTCGTGGCTCACCACCACCAGCGTGCCCGGCCAGCTGTCGAGCAGATCCTCCAGCGCCGCCAGCGTGTCGATGTCGAGATCGTTGCTGGGCTCGTCGAGCAGCAGCACGTTGGGCTCCTCGATCAGCAACCGCATGAGCTGCAAGCGCCGGCGCTCGCCGCCTGAGAGATCGCGCACGAGCGAGCGGGCCCGGTCGCCGCGAAAGCCGAAGCGCTGGCACAGCATTCCGGCCGTGATCTGGATTCCGTCGCTGAGCGTGGCCACCCCGCGCACGGCCTCCAGCGACTCGAGCACGCGCAGCTCGCCGGGGATCTCGGCCGTGTCCTGCGACAGATGGGCCAGGCGCACGGTGACGCCGCGCTCCACGACTCCGGCGCTCGGCGCCAGCTCGCCGGCGAGGATCCGGAGCAGGCTCGACTTGCCCGATCCGTTGACCCCGACGAGCGCCACCCGGTCTCCGGGGCCCAGACGCCAGGTGAGCTCGCGCAGCACCTTCTGGGCCCCGAAGGCGAGCGACACGTCGACGGCCTCCAGCACCTTGTCGCCGAGGCGAGCGCCGGCAAAGCGCAGCAGCTCGGTCCGGTCGCGGGCCTGCGGCTCGTCGGCGACCAGG
>JADGPN010000646.1 GCA_017882465.1 Solirubrobacteraceae bacterium | reverse complement strand
TCTGACTTGCCGAATGTCGTGTCGCCCGCCGCCGCCCGAGGACCACCGGCGTGACCTGATAGGAGCTTGGCGCTAGCCCCGAGTGAGATATGTCCGCCGAAGTCCGCTTCGCCAACACAATCGAAGGGACGATGAGAATGATCGTGATCGGGACCGACAGCCACATGAAGACCCACACCTGCGGTGCCGTCGACGCGCTTACCGCGGCCGCGCTTGACGAGCTGACCGTGCCGGCCCGCACGCCCGGGTTTGGCCGGCTGCTGCGGTGGGCCCGAGCGTTGGACTCAGAGCGGGTGTGGGCGATCGAGGACTGTCGGCACGTGTCCGGAGCGTTTGAGCGCTTCCTGATCGCCCGGGGTGAGCGGGTCGTCCGCGTCGCGCCCAAGTACATGGCCGGCGCGCGCCGCTCGGCCCGCGAGCGGGGCAAGTCTGACTCGATCGACGCGTTGAGCATCGCCCGGGCGGCGCTGAAGGAAGGCATCGAGAGTCTGCCCGCCGCGCACCTGGACGGCGACGCGCTCGACATTCGTCTTCTCGTTGACCACCGCGAGGATCTCATCGCCGCGCGCGGCCAAGATCAGCAGCGGCTGCGCTGGCATCTGCACGACATGTGGCCCGAGCTTGAGATTCCACCGGGCGTGCTTGATAGCGACAAGTGGCTCGGAAAGATCTCCCGCCGCCTCGCCCGCGCCGAGAAGACCGCGCGGGTGCGGATCGCTCGCGAGCTGGTGCGCCAGATCACCACGCAGACCACCAGGATCCGCGAGCTCGAGATAGAGCTCACCGGACTGGTCACAAGCTACGCGCCTCAACTGCTGGCCGAGCGGGGATGCGGCGCGCTGACCGCCGCGAAGCTGATCGGCGAGATCGCCGGCGCCGATCGATTCGCGACCGACTCAAAGCTTGCCCGCACCAGCGGAGCCGCCCCCATACCCGCCTCCTCAGGCAACACCACCCGCCATCGCCTCGACCGCGGCGGCAACCGCCAGCTCAACTGCGCTCTTCACCGCCTCGCGGTCAACAAAGGCAACTGGGATCCCGACGCCGCGGCCTATCTCGCGCGCAAACAAGCCGAAGGCAAATCGCGCAAAGAAGCGCTGCGCTGCCTCAAACGCCACCTCGCCCGCCGTGTCTGGAAGCTGCTGCGATCCCCGGTGCCCGTCACCACGCCACTGACCGGCCGGCTGACACCAAACACCGTCCAGACCGTTCCCACTGGCGCGCCCACCATGATGCCCCTGCCTCAGATAACCATCACGCGAAACCTCCGCCCACCCGCAAATAGCGAGAAACCCTTGACATAGGAGCGACATCGGTCGCCGAAAGATGTCATGTGCTGGTTGGCGTGACTCGGGCGGTGAAGGTGGCCGGTCCTCCACGTCGAACGGCGTGGGAAGGCGCGCGTGGTTGCAGCCACGCGGCCGGCCAATCGAATAGGAGGTACCGACCGTGGTTGACGGTATGCGATGCCCTGCGCGTCTGGCTGCTGCTCGGCATGTTGCTGATCTCTGGGCTGTCGAGAGGGTGGTGCTCGCGTGTCGCTGGTGATGGGCATGGATCAGCATCGCGCGCAGATCTCGGCGGAGTGGACTGACACGATCACCGGCGAGATCTCCCGCGCGCGCGTCGCGCCAGCCGACCGCGCCGGGGTCCGCAGGTTCCTCGCCCAGTTCAAGGGCGTGGGCCTCGAGGTCGCGTTGGAGGCAACGACAGGCTGGCGGTTTGTGGTCGAGGAGCTCGAGCGGATCGGCGCGGAGGTGCACCTGGCGGAGGTGGTCCAGACCAGCGGCTTGAAGGGCCGCGGCAAGCGGGCGAAGAGCGATTGGGCAGACGCCCGGCATCTGCGGGAGCTGCTGCTGATCGGGAGGTTGCCGGAGTCGTGGATCGCACCCGCGCACCTCTTGGACCTTCGTGCCCGGGTCCGCTGCCGGCACACGCTGTTGCATCAGCGCACCGAGTGGCAGCAACGGATGCAGGCGGTGCTCTATCACCACGGCGCCCCGCACGCGCGCGGACTGCTGAAACTCGAGAACCGCGAACGTGTCGCCGCGCTGAAGCTCCCCCCGGCCGCGCGCGAGCAGCTCACGATCGCGCTCTCGATGATCGACGCGATCGATCTGCAGCTCGCCCCGTTTGACCAGGCGCTGCGCGCCTACGCTCGCAAGCAGCCCGGCTGCCGGACCTTGACAGACGAGATCTACGGCATCGGCGAGCTGACGTCGGTAACGATCCTTCCCGAGCTCGGCGACACACGCCGGTTTCAGAACTCGCGCGATGCTGTTCGATACGCGGGACTGGACGTGACCGTTCATCAGTCCGATCAACGCCGCGCGGTCGGGCATCTCTCCCGCCAAGGACCGCCCGCGCTGCGCTGGGCGCTCTACGAAGCGGCTCAGGCCGCGCGCCGTCCGGGCAGCCCTGACCGCGACTACTACGAACAACTTGCCGCCAGGATCGGCGGCAACCGCGCGTGCATCGCCATCTCGCGCAAGCTCCTGAAGCGCTGCTACCACCTCCTCCGCGCGCTCGGCGATCAGGCCCTCGAACCCGTCGCCACCTGACCGCCGCCCCGATCTGTCACGCGGCAAGCCCCACGATCCCCGATGAACCGCGGCCAGTTCCCAAAGCCCCGATGCCGACCCCGCCCCGCGGGGAAGCCCAGAAAGACTGAGCGGCCGCAACCCATCTGCCGGAACACCCCATCACACATCATGTCGCCGACCGGCAGCCACAGCCGGTCGAGTACCGAAGTAAGCCTGGGCGTCCGCGGACACACCCCTACCCCCCTCAACGCGCCCACGCACCCCCAGTCACCACGACACCTAACCCACCAACGACAATCAACGGCCTTGACAACCCGGGCCGGCACAAGTAAGCGTGGAATAGGACGC
>JADGPN010000645.1 GCA_017882465.1 Solirubrobacteraceae bacterium | reverse complement strand
CGACGCCGTAGGTCTCGACCAGCACCGTGCCGCCATCCACGGTCCGCCCACGCAGCACGCGCAGCAGCCCGAGTGGGTTCTCGACCCTGTGCAGGATGCCGAAGCAGTAGACGAGGTCAAAGCGCTCCTCGAGCCCGTCGAGCGCGAACGCGTCCATCCGCCGGTACTCGACGGCCGAGCCGAGCAGGCGATGCACGGCGCGGAAGCCCTCCCCGCCCTCCAGCTCAACGCCCCACCGGGACGCGACCCAGAGCCGATACTGCTCGTTGTCGACCGCCACGACCCTCTCGGCCCCCCGCCGCTCCGCGAGGAAGGCATAGAAGCCGTCGAAGCAGCCGACATCGAGCACGCTCATCCCGGCGAAGTCCTCGGGCAGCGCCGAGACGCGGTAGCGATGGTCGCGCGCGGCGCCGGGCGTATAGATGCCCTCAGCGCGGTTCAGCACGAACGTGTGAAACCAGAACGGCACCGCCTCGACAGTCGCGCGAGCGAGGACCGGATCGACGTCGATCGGCAGCAAGTCGGCCACCTGCCGCTCGGCCTCGGTAACGACGAACCGCTCCCGCGCGCCACCGTGCGCCGACCCCATCATCCCCATCTACACACCTCCTCTCGCCGCGCTCGTCCTCGCTCCGCCCCGACCTGTTGGCGAGACATTGCTCGAGGCATGTTCTGTTGTCGATCAGCGCCCGGGCCTAGCCAACCCGTGTTTCGGGCGCAGGCGAGCGGGCTCGCTAGACCAGCTGGACGTTGACGGCCTTGGGACCCTTGTCGCCGGCCTCAGCCTCGAAGGAAACCTTCGCGCCCTCGGCGAGCGAGCGATAGCCCCCGCCGACGATCGCCGTGTGGTGAACGAACAGATCCTTGGACTGGTCGTCGGGAGTGATGAACCCGAAGCCCTTCTCGTCGCTAAACCACTTCACCGTTCCAGTAGCCACTGCGTTCCCTCCAGCGTTGATCACGAGCTGCGAACGGCGAGATTGCTCAAAGCAAAGGCTACGAGCGCTGGCACCGCATCCGTCGGACAAGCTGCCCAACCTGACCGAACGACCATACCAGCCCCCCGGCCCAGCCATCGCGAGGCTCCAACGGGATCATTGCGCAACTGCCGGCTCCCGCGCTGACGGCTCCTCGGCAAACGGGACCAGAAGCACGCCGATCGCGAGGCGGTCGAGGTCGTGACCCTGGTCGGCGACGTTGGTCGTCGGTGGCTCTCGGTCGCCGCGCTCCGATAACCCCACGGTGAGCCTCACGCACTCCACGAGCTGCTCGCGACAGACGTCACGCTCGACAAGCTCGGAGCGCAGACCCGAGACCACGCCGAGCAACTCCCACGCAACCGACGCGTTGTCGTCAGCAACCTGCATGGGGTCATCGTCCGCCGTGTAGATAGCCGAACCGTGAGCCCGGGACGTCAGTGATGAACCGGCGATCGTTAAGGCCATAGGTCGACTGGATCACATAGACCCGAAGCTCTGTCGCCATTGGGTAGCGGAGCGTTGCGACGACGTCGACGTTGTCACACACGCTTACGAGACCGCCTATGGGACGGTGGTTGCTCTTCGCGCTGATCAGCGGGCGCTGGCCTCCCCGTCAGAAGCCCACGCGCAACCGGCCCGGCGGCAACAGGCCCTGCTACCGCGCCCACCGGGCGGCTCGGCCCCCTTCGAAGCCCGCGGGAGCGCCCGGTTCTTACGACGCCCCGGTCGGAGCAGCACACCCGTATAGGTGCTCGCGCAGTTGACCACAGGTCTCTACTGACCACCGCTGACTGGCCTCCAAGTCCTCGATCAGAACCTCGGCCCAGCGGACCGTCCGCTCGCTGTCAGGCTCGCCGAACAGCAGGACATCCGCGGCCTCCAGCAGTTGCTCGCGCTCCCTGGCGTCCAGTTTGGTGGCTCCCTGGTGATCGATCGTGTCGAGCAGCGCCGTGTAGTGGGCCCCACGAGCAATCATTGGCTCTGCGGTCATCATCGTGGTACTCACGTTAGCGACCCCTTCGCACGGCGCGGGCCGTCGACCTCGTCGATCAACAAGAGGCTCGCGTAAACGGTGCCGCGCCACCGCTCAGATTTCCAGCTACGCAACCCTGATGGGAAATACCATACTCTCAGAGCTTTACCGGCTTCAGGTATTTCACCCATCCGCGTACGGCCGAAGGCCCCCAACAACTAGCCCGAATCTTGCAGCAAGGTGAGCGGTCCGACCGGGTCCGGGGCGCCCTCAAAGTGGGTGCGTGCGGGGGCGCGGTCGCCTGTGCGGTTCGCAGGCGTAACCGAGTGCCAGCAAACAGATCGAGCTGTCGGCTATGCTCGGCCCCGCAAACGCATTGACGTGAGCAACTTCGTGCTGAGAATGCTCTCTGAGATGCGTTAGGTCGTGGTTGACGTCAGCGGAGGGAGGGAACGCCTCGCGTGTCGGCGACCGCTCGCCGGTCGACGCCCGGGCGGCCCTGGTTGCCCTGAAGGCACTCGCGGATGAGGTGCGTGTAGGCGTGGACGTCGTCGGGGTGGTTTGCGTGCAGTTGCATGAGCATCAGCATCCGGTTGGTGCGCTGGCGGTGCTTCAGCCCGTACGCGCGCGGTCCGATCGCGGCGCGGATCGGGTTGATGAACGCGTCAAGCGGCGAGGTCGACAGCGGCATGTCCGCGGGGCGGCTCGCCCGCGGTCCGCGGCGGTTGAACTGATCCTCGACGATCCGCCCGGTGGTGTCCAGCACTCGCTCACACGGGGGATGCCGGCGGTGTGGCAGCGCTCGAGGAACGGCGCCCAGAACGATCGGCCGGTGAACGCCGCCTCGACATCGGGCAGCAGCTCGTCGATCGTCTCCTGGTGCTGGGGCGCCTCGGTGCGGAGCTTGCCCATCAACCGCTCCAGCGCGTGGCGCAGGTG
>JADGPN010000644.1 GCA_017882465.1 Solirubrobacteraceae bacterium | reverse complement strand
TGAGCTGGCCTGAGTTTCGCGGAGGCTCTGAAACGAGGATTCGTTCCTCGAGCAAGGAACTGCAAGTTCATGCCCAGAGCCAGGAAGTATCCAGAGGAGCTGATCGAGCGTGGTGTCCGTTTGGCGCTCGAGTCGGGCCGGCCGGTGGCGGCGGTCGCGCGCGATCTCGGCGTCGGTCACGAGGTGCTGCGCAAGCGGGTTCGTCAGGCCGAGGCCGACGGCGGTCTGCGCCCGGATCTGCCGAGCAGCGAGGAGCGCGAGGAGATCAAGAAGCTCCGCAAGGAGAATCATGAGCTGCGTCGCGCGAACGAGATCCTGAAGGCCGCTTCGGTGTTTTTCGCGACCGAGCTCGACGCAGACCGAACGAGGTGAGCTCGTTCATCGACATGCATCGCGAGCGCTTCGGCGTCGAGCCGATCTGTGAGACCTTGGACGTGTCGGCGTCCGCGTACTACCAGCGCGCGACCGGCGAGCGGTCCGCTCGCCGGGTCGAGGACGAGCGGTTGACCGGCCGGATCCGCGAGGTCCATAAGGCCAACTACGACTGCTACGGGTACCGCCGCACGCACGCCGCGTTGGTCCGGGAGGGCGAGACCGCGGGTCGTGACCAGGTCGCGCGGTTGATGGCCTCAGACGGCCTTCAGGGCGCCAAGCGGCGCGGGAAGCCGTGGAAGACCACCACCCCGGATCCTGAGGCGCAGCGGGCCTCTGACCTGGTCAAGCGCGACTTCACCGCCACCGCACCGGACCGCCTCTGGGTCGGGGACTTCACCTACCTGCGGACATGGGAGGGCCGATCGTTCTTGTCCTTCATCATCGATGTGTTCTCCCGGATGATCGTTGGCTGGCAGATCGCCCGCCACATGCGCACCAGCCTCGTGCTCGACGCGCTCAGGATGGCGCTCGCGATCCGCCAGCCCGGCGCGGACTTCCAGCTGGTATCCCATACCGACCAAGGCTCGCAATACACCAGTGAGGACTACACCCAGCAGCTCGACGACGCGAAGGTGCTGGCGTCCGTCGGCAGCGTCGGCGATGCGTATGACAACGCGCTCGCCGAATCGTTCGTCGACAGCTACAAGACCGAGCTGATCGCGGATCGCGTGTGGCGCACCCACGCCCAGCTCGAGCTCGCGACCGTCGACTACGTCGCCTGGTTCAACACGCGCCGGCTGCACTCCTCGCTCGGCAACCGGCCGCCCATCGAGCACGAGCAGCGACACGTCGCGACGCTCGCCGCTCACCCTGAAGCGCTGCTGCTTCCCACAGGCTCTGTCACCCTGAACCGTTCTGGGGGTGTACGACCCCTTCGGGGTCGTCTCCGACCTACGGGACCAGGCAATCACACTAACAAGATAGAATTACTCACAAGACCTACAAACCAGGTCTCCGTCGAACAGTGAAGATAGGAACCGGCGTCTGGCCCGAGGTCTGACTTACCGTCAAACTGACCCTTCGGGTGTCTTGCTGGGACCTGTCGGCCCCGGGCTCGCCGCCACCGATCGCCCATACGAAGGGGCGGTCGGGTCGGGCGGCGTGACCTCATAGGAACCTGATCAAAGTGCCTCGTCACTGTTCTGTCCGCCCTTCCCGACCCAGGCCGCCGCTCCCGGACAGGAAGGACAGCCATGCACAGCATGACGCAGGACAAGCCACTGATCGTCGGTGGCGTCGACGCCCACGCCGACACGCATCACATCGCCGCGTTGGATCAGCGCGGAGCGTTGCTGGGGACCTCGAGCTTTCCGACGACGACGCCCGGCTATGCGCAGGCACTGGACTGGCTGAGCGGCTTCGGTGAGCTCGATGCGATCGCGGTCGAGTCGACCGGCTCGTATGCGGCCGCGCTCGTGCGCTACCTACGCCAGCACGGCGTCACGGTCGTCGAGGTCAACCAGCCACACGCACACACGCGCCGGCGGGTCGGCAAGAGCGACCCGATCGACGCTGAGATGGCCGCCCGCCTGTTCCAGGCCGGCAAGGCCAAAGCGGTCCCGAAGCAGACCGACGGGATCGTCGAGTCGATCCGGCTGCTGCGCGTCGCGCGGCACAGCGCGGTGAAGTCCCGCAGCGCCGCACTGGTCCAGGTCCGTGATCTCATCATCACCGCCCCGCAGGAGCTCCGTGATCAGCTCTGCTGCCGCAAGACGCTCCGCGGCAAGGTCACCGTCTGCGCGCGGTTCCGCCCGTCAGGCCGGGAACTCCGCTCCCCGTCGCAAGCCGCGAAGTTCGCGCTCCGCTCGACCGCTCAACGCGTCCAAGCACTCGATCAGGAGATCGGCGCGCTGGATCGCGAGCTCGAGCAGCTCGTCGCGGCTGCCGCGCCGCGCACCGTCCAGCTGCTCGGCATCTCGACCGGGCACGCCGGTCAACTGCTCGTCACGGCCGGACAGAACATCGAACGACTCCACGGCGAGAGCTCGTTCGCGATGCTCTGCGGCGCCAGTCCGATCCCTGCCTCGTCAGGCAAGACGACGCGTCACCGCCTCAACTACGGCGGCGACCGCCAAGCCAACCGGGCGCTTCACCTCATCGCCGTCTGCCGGCTGCGCTACTGCGAGCGCACCCGCACATACGCCAAACGCCGAACCGCAGAAGGCAAGACCCAGCGCGAAATCATGCGCTGCCTCAAGCGCTACATCGCGCGTGAGGTCTACAACTCCCTCCGTGCCGACCTCGCCGACACCGCGCAGCAACGACCGATGGTCTCGACCACCATCATGTGCGGCAACCCCGGCTTCGCAATCAACCGAACCCGCACTTGACATCTATAGAAACGTCCCAGGGCAGTCCACATCAACCCGTTGAAGCAGCGGGCCAATGCGAACACGGATTGGTACGCGAGACGCGACCTGCCTGGACTCGGCGGCGGTTCGCGAACGGACGCGTAGC
>JADGPN010000146.1 GCA_017882465.1 Solirubrobacteraceae bacterium | reverse complement strand
CGCCGCGATCACGGCTCCGCCCAAGTGCCAAGCGCGCCCATCGGCCGGCTTCGTTGGTGCTCGTGGGCATCAACCGCCGCAGTCGGCGTCGCTCTCGGTTTTCCCCCGCGGTTTCTTCTACCCGTCGGCCGCTCGCAGTCCATCCAATCCAGCGCGGCCGAGTTCGCTGCTGGTGTTCCTCCGGACCGGCAGTGTCGGGTGGCCCGATAGGTTCTATCGAGAGGTCGCTCAAAGCGGTTGTCTGCATCCCGCCGTCCATTCGCCTGTTCGTGCGTCATGATCTGGCGGTGGTCGACTGGGAGCGGGCAAGTACGAGGGGACGGCGGCGGAGCTCGAGCTGGTGGCGCAGGCCGTTGTGGAGATGGCGGCGCTGTCGCCAGCTGACCAAGTCATCGACTTGGCATGTGGGACTGGAAATGCCGCGCTGCTTGCCGCGGCGGGCGGCGCGCGGGGTGGTCGGGATCGACGCTGCTCCACGGCTACTTGAAGTCGCACGCGAGCGGGCGCGGGCACAAGGGGTGGACGTCGACTTCCGCGAGGGCGATCTCCTCGACCTGCCACTGGACGACTGCACTGCCGACGTCGTTCTCTCTGTCTTCGGGGTGATTTTCGCCCCCCAACCAGCGGAAGCTCTGCGTGAGGTCAGGCGCGTCATGCGCTGCGGCGGACGCGCGCTTCTCAGTGCCTGGATTCCCGCTGGCCCTATCGATGCGATGCTGGCCGCAATGGGGCGCGGCCTCGGCCGCGTGACCCAGGCGCCGCCACCTGAGCGTTTCCTGTGGTCCGACCCAGCCGCAGTGGACCCGCTCGCCAGCCGAGCAGGCCTCGCACTTCAGACGACATCCTCCGCCGAGCTCGCGATCCGCGACAGCTCGCCGGAAGCTTACGTCGTCGCGGGCCAGCATCATCCCATGGCGCTCTCGGTGCGGCCGGTCCTGGAGCGGGCCGGCGTCGGGGCGGAGGTGGAAGAAGCCATGACCGCCCCGGCCTACCCAAACTTCACGGCGATTTGCCGCCTGACCTTGCTCCTGCTCCGATCGAGTTCCGGCAGTCTCGAACACGCTGCCCCCTTTGAGCAGGAGCACGAGGCCGCAATGGTCAACGGTCGCTGCCGCATCTCGAGAGAGCGACAGTCTCGTGGATTTCAGGCGTTCGGCCGGGGCCGCGGGTCGCCGCGGTGATGTTCGCTGATGGGTTGGCGGCGTCGGCGTGGTCATCGCGACGCGAGTGCGGTCGCGAGCTCCGGGCGCAGGCTGGCGTGCTGGCGCAGCAGCTCGCGCTGGACGTCGCGGTGATCGACCTCGCGGGTGGGGCAGCGTCGTGCGGCGGCGAGGGCGGCGCAGATCCCGGCGGCGTGACCGGTGGCCATGGCGATTGGCGTGACGCGGTATGAGGAATGGGCCTCGTGCGTGCCGGAGATGCAGCGACCGGAGACAAGCAGCCGGTCCAGTCCGCGTGGCGTCAGGGCGCGTAGCGGGATGTCGTAGGTGCTGCCGAGCGGCAAGCGGCGCAGGATGGTGCCCCAACCATCAGGGTCGTGAATGTCGATGGGGTATGAGCCGCGGGCCACCGCGTCCTGGAACGACCTCCCACTCAGCACATCATCGGCGCTTAGGACGTGGTCACCGAGGACGCGGCGCGTCTCGCGTACGCCGACGGTCATGCCGCTCTGGACCACGTAGGATTCCTCGAACCCGGGCACGCGGCGGCGCAGGAACCGCGCGATCTCCCGAAGTTGACGCCGGCTGGCCGCCTCGGCAGCGGTGAGCGCGAAGACATCGGTTGCGGGCCCGGGCGAGACCCTGCTGCTGTTGACGCTGATCTCGCCCTCGTGCGGCGTGGCGAAGAACAGAACGTCCTCACGTGGGAGGTCGAGCTCCCCAGCGGCGTGGGCCTCGGCGATCAGATCCCAGAGGCCGTAAACGCCGCGCCACTGCCCGGGATGCTCGCGCACGTAGTCGCCGAAACGCGCGCGGTCGAAGCCGACCATCCGGAACATCAGCGTCATCGGCTGGGTCAGGCCGTCCTCGTCGCGCCCAACCTCGAACGGGGCGCCGGCGGCGGCGGCGATGTCACCGTCACCGCTCGCGTCGACGATCGTCTCTGCACGGATCACCAGGGGCCCGGACTTCGTCTCGAAGATCACCGTCCGCTCGTCGACCAGCCCCGAGGCGAGCGCGTGGAAGAGGTAGCTGACACCCGACTCATCGAGGAGGTCAAGTGTGACGAGCTTGAAGGACTCGGGGTCAAACGGGACGGTGTAGCCCGTTTGGCGGGAGGGGGCGATGGCGCCAGCGTTTGCAACCAGTCGGTCCAGCAACTCCACCAGCGGACCTGCCACGACCGGAACTCCATGCCCGTGGTCGGTGGGCAGCAGACGCAGGGTGTCCTCCGTGCCGGCATCGGCCGCCGCGCGCGCCTCGTTGTGAAATGACATGAGCGGCATCACCAGCGCCGCCGTGGCGTTGCCGCCCAGAAACCCATAGCGCTCAGCGAGGACCACGCCCGCGCCCGCGCCAGCGGCGCCGAGCGCGGCAGCGAGGCCCGCGGGTCCACCGCCGATTACGAGCACATCAGTCTCGGCCGCGACCGTCGCGCGGCGGGACGGCAGGCGAACGCGGGCCGGTTGCTCAGGCGGTCTAAGCGGCGGCATCGTCCAGAAGCGGCATGACGGTCAACGCGTTGCGGCGGGCGCGCTCCTGCAGCTCGGGCACCCGGGCCCGCAGCAGGTCGCGCTGCGCCTCGCGCAAGTCCCACAGCCGGTCGATGCTCGCCAGCAGCGCGCCGGCGTGGCGCTCGACCTCGCTGGGCGGATCGATGCCGAGGTCCTCCAGGAACGACCGGACCTTCGACGCGTATGGCAGCGCGAGCACCGGCACCTGGGCAAGCGCGGCGAAGATCAGGAAGTGCAGTCGCATGCCGACCGCGAGATCGAGGTGGCGCATCAGACCCAGCACCTGCCCGGGCGTGTAGTCGCCCCGCAGGATCGCGGCACGGTCGACGAATGCCATCTTGGCGATCACCCTGTGCGCGTGGCGGATGTCCTGGCGCTCCATCGGCACGAACAGGACGTCTGCGTCGAACCGGTCGACGATGAAATCGGCGGCATGCGCGAGCAGCCGGTGGTAGTTGTTGCGTGCGCGGTCGTCCGCAGCAGCGCCGGGCTCGCGGATCGACATGCCCACCAGCGGCCGGCCCTTGTGGACCCCTTCACGACCCAGGTCCTCCTCGGGGAAGTCCACGGGCTCAAGCAGCAGGGCCGGATCGGCTGTCACAACGATCTCGCGCTCGACACCGATCTCCTCCAGCAGCCGCTTGGTCGGCGTGTCGCGCACCGTCAACGCGGCCATCGCATCGAGCACCTCGGCCACGGCCTGTCGTTCGCGGGGCCGTTGCAACGGACCAACGCCGATCGCGTAGGTCGCCGTCGGGACGCCGCGCTCCTGAGCCATGCGCGGAACGTGCAGGTAGGACTCAGCCTCGCGGTCGAACAGGATCCCGCCACCGCCCAACAGCAGCAGATCGAGCCGCGCCACCTCGTTCACCAACTCGTCTCGCAGCGCCTCGCGCGCGCCCACGACGCGATCGACGTCATGATGCGCGGCGGTGTGATGACGGTCGCGCGAGAAGACGACGAGCTCGACGTCCGTGACCGCGGCGCGCAGCTGGGCGCAGATCGCCGTGAGGATTGCCTCATCACCGAGGTTCAGGCCGCCATAGGAGCCGCTGATGCCGACCGTCATCGCCACTCCACGAGCCTACACAGCCGCGCGTTGAGAACCCGGGCGGCGGGTCCATCGTGCTGGTTTGGCTGAGGACCTCAAGCGGATCGCGCCGATGCGATCTGCGGCGGGCGCCGGGTGGCTCTGATCGCTCACTGCCGAAGACCTGAGACAGCTTCGCCTCATTACGGCTGCACGAGAGTCGCTCGGTGGTCTATGTCGCGCGCCAGCTTGAGCAAGCCATTCACAGCCCTCCGCAATCATCAGTTTGCGTCGTTGCCGGCAGCCATGGTGATAGAGCACCGGCTGGATCCGTTGCTGCCACTCGGTGCGCTGATGGGAGAGCGTGTGACGGTAGCGGACCGTGGCGCGCAAGTCGAGGATGTGATCGGGCGGGATCCACAATCCGGTAGCCGGCCGATCAACAGCAACTCGCGCAGATGCCGGCGTCAGCCCAATCGGTCTTCGCGCGCTCTTCTTGCCCCGCCGCGCCGCGGTCTCCGCCGGCTCGGCCAAGTGCACGCCCGCGCCGACATGCTCGAGCTCATCGACCACGAACAGCCACCCAGTGGTCGCCTCCAACGCGACTTCCAGCTCCCGGCCAGCGACCGCGACAGGAACCGCCGCACGCCAGCACGGGTCCGCTGATGCATCGGGCTCGTGACGCGGGCATTTGCCGCGCGCCACGAGCCCGGTCCTGGTCAACCGATGAAGGAGTGGAACTCGCCCAGTCGTTCGGGGAGGGTCGGTGTGAACGGCTTGAATGCGTACGGCTTGCTGGTGTCAAAGCCCGCCTTGCCGGCAGCGGCCTTGTCGGCGAACGGGGTCAGCGCTTGTACGGCCTTGCTGATCTTCGTCCAGCGCAGCGTCCGTTCGTAGCCGTTGTTGTTGGGCGGGTCGACGCTCTCGGCCTTGCCCTGGATCCCGGTCACCTTCTCGATCGGGCCGCCGTCCTGCGCGGCGACACCGGGAGCCACGACGCGCGCGAGCGTGCGGTGGTCGCTCTCGATGCCCATGATCCGAGCGGCGGTCACGCGCAGATCCGCGGTGCTGAAGTTGCGCACCCCGACGAGATAGGCGGCGATGAATGCATCCTCGAGCGTGACGAGAATGTTCAGCGTCGTCTGCGCGTCGGAGAACATCTTCGGCGGGTAGTAGAACGTCGTGAACGGCGACGGCTTCTTGGTCACGCTCTTCTCGAGCAGGTAGTGCGACATCTCCTCCTGCCGCGCTGCCTTGAGGTAGCCCTGGTCGTCCGATGCGAGCCGCGAGAAGAACGACGCCGTGTCGATGATGTTGGAATAGGTGGTGACCGCGAGTGCTTCGGCGATCTGAGCGGCGCCGAGGATCTCGAGATCACCCTTGGTGACGCCCCCCTTCTTGCTCGCGGCGGCAAACGACGGGAGGAGCGCCTCGAGCGCCGATGTGCCCACGAGCGCGCCTGCGCCGGTGGCGACCGTCCTGCCGAGGAACTGCCTGCGGTTCGTTCCTGGTTCGTCTGGGGTGGTGGACATGAACGAGTCTCCCTTCCGAGAGCAATGGGGTTGTCACGGACCATTCGCAAACGATTCGTGACTGGATCACCCAACCAATCCGGACGACGGAAGGACCGTTTGCACCTGCACCCTTGTGGCACGCTAACACCGGTTTCAGGAGCTACGGTTCGGTTGCCGGACTTCCTTGGCTAGCGTCGGCACTTCGACCCGGCAGAACTGGCCCACCCGGTCGTCACGGGCACCTACCAGGGGGGTCCACCATGATCGTGCGTGGAGCGAACTGACTGCGGGCAGGGCAGTGGCGTTGCGTCGAGGAACATTCTGCGCTCGCCGTCGGCAGTGAGCAGGCGCGCTCACTCAATCAGCGGCGCTGGCACTCGCTGGGACTGCCCGTGGCGCGAGAAGCAAGTTGGTCCGCCAGCTCATCCGCATCGAGTCCAGGTCGAACCCCAGCGGATGCGGAGGGAGCAGCAGCGTGGCGAAGGGGAAACCGGACGCGAAGGCGAACTCAGCATCATGCGCCAGCCCCACGGACGCCGTGATCCCCGCGGCCGGGATGCGATAGAGAAGCTACTCGTCTGGTTCGGCCTCTGGGTGACCGGCCCAGATGAGTTGGCTTCCTCGCCAAACCCGGCGCGCTCGGCGTCATCCCACAGCATGTCCACCTCGTCGCTGAAGGTATCTCGATCGTCTGGCCGCGCGAGCGCTTTACGTGTTCTAGTGGGTCATCCTTCAAGTTCGCGCTCTGATGGGGGTGTCCTGCCGTTGGCCTCAAAGTCCTCACCGACAAGTTCGGCGAGGATGGAGACTGATGATGGCTTTGAAGGGTGTAGGTAGGCGGGTCGAGGTCTCAGAGGAGGATCGTCGGGAGCTTGAGCGGATCGTGCGCGCTTCGAGCTCTGAGGTGCGAATGGTCGAGCGGGCGCGGATCGTGCTGGCGGCCGGCGAGGGGCTGACGACTGAGCAGATCGTGCGCGAGTGGGGTGCGCGGAGCGGACGGTGAAGAAGTGGCGCCCGCGCTACGCGCGTGATGGGGTCGAGGGACTGCGGGACGCGCCGCGTGAAAACGATGGCTTGCACTGGCCCCGGCGCGACGGTGGGCTCGGCGCTGTCGTTGGCGGGGTCAGGTTTCGATGTGTTCTGCATGGGAGCGCAAGAGCTCCTCCCAGCGTTCGATGGAGAACATGGAGGGTTCGGTCGCGACGAAGTCATCGACGACGGCGATGAAGCGCCCGGGGTCGTCGAGCTGAGGGAGGTGGCCGGCGTTCTCAAAGATCTCCAGGCGGCTGCCGGGCATGGCCTGCTGGGCGGCGTGTCCGTGGTCGACGGGCAGGACGGCGTCGCGCTCACCCCAAACGATCAGCGTCGGCATGTGCTCGGTGAGGTAAAGACGGTCGCGCGCGTCCACGAGTTGCCCGCGGGTTCCAACGACCCCGCGCAGCGTGCCGAGGAACGCCGCGCGCGTGTCGGGCTCCGCGAGCGCTGCGAACGCGCGCGCGTAGTGCTCGGCGTCGGCGGTTGGACGGACGCGCAGCGCGCGTCCGGCGCTCGCTGCGCAATTGATGAGCGATCGAGCGGCAGGGGCGGTCAGCGAGAGGAACAGCTCGCTGCCGGGAAGGGTGGCGAGGCGAAGGACGAGGCCGACGTCCGGGCCGAGGCCGCCACTTGAGACCAGCACCAGGCGCCCGCAACGCTCGGGGAACTGGTAGGCGAACTGCATCGCGATCCCACCCCCCAGCGAATGGCCGATCACCGTCGCGCGCTCGAGGCCCAGCGCTCCCCCGAGATCGCGCAGCGTGCTGGCGTGCGCGCCGAGTGAATAGTCGCCGGCGCCCTTGGCCGAGCCGCCGTGCCCGGGGAGGTCGACCGCCACGACTTGGTGTTGGCGGGTGAGGCCGGCGAGGACGGGCTCCCAGGTGCGCCAGTCGCCTCCGATGCCGTGAATCAGCAGCACGGCCGGGCCCTCGCCGCCGACGACATAGGCAACCTCCCGGCCGTGGAGGCGAACAATGCGGTGATTCAATGTCGTATTCATGTAAATGAAGGTTACACATCGGTTACAGTCTGCCGGTGCCCACGCCCCGACAGCCCCGTGCAGCCCTTCGGCGCGCGCGCGAGCGCAAGATCGTCGACGCGACCCGCTCTCTGTTCGACGAGCGCGGGAGGCAGGATGCCCGCATCGACCGCATCGCTCGTCGCGTCGGCATCAACAAGGCCCTCATTTACCGGCACTTCGCCTCCAAGGAGGAACTGTTCGCGCTGACGACCACGCGCTACCTGGCCGAGATCAACGCCATGCTCGACACCGTCGACCGGGAAACCAGCCACACCCCCGAGCGGCTCCGCCGCGGCTTCGAGGGCTTCGCCGACTACGGCATCGAGCATCCCGCGTTCCTCGACTGCGCGCTCTCGCTCTTGCGCCAGCCAGCCGCGGAACTGCGAGCGCAGGTATCCGACGCGGTGTGGCTGCGCTTGGGCCGCGCGACGGGAGCGTGCATCGGATGGCTAAGCGACGTTCTGCGCGACCTCGGCGTGACAGACCCGGACCTGCGCGCCAATCAGCTCTACCTCCAAGCGATCGGCGTCCTGCACCTCGCCCGCTCGGGCATCGGATTGCGCCAGGTCACGCCCGGCCTCGCCGAGCCGTTCGCCGTCACCGCCGAGCAGGTACGCGCCGCATGCGTACAACTTGCCCTCACCGCCGGCGCGACGCACTGACGCCGCCCGAGAGATGCGGGAGCGCCGTGACGATCCTTTCGGGCTCGTCCTCCTGGTGGAACGGTCAGTGCTACGCCGCCGTGGCGCCCACGAGCGAGACGCTTTGCACGTCGTAGGTGCTGCAGGCGTCGAGCGCGCGCTTTGAGATGAAGCGGTAGTCGTTGCGGCGCACCTGATGGACGTCGAAGCCGGCGGCCTCGATCGTCTCGATGTAGCTGCTGCGCGGGATCGCGCCGGCGATGCACGCGACTCAGAGTTCGACGTTGCGCCTGGTGTTCTCCCTCGGCGGCTTGCCGCTGACGATGTCCGCGAGGCGAGCCGTCCGCGCGGCCGTAGCACGCGCACCGCCACGGCGAAGACCCGGCTCTTGATGACGGACAGCTTGATCACCCCGTTGGAGATCACGGCGTCAAACATCGCGTCGTCGAACGGCAGCTTATCGATGTAGGCTTCGACGACGTGATCTGCGGGAACCCGTCGCGGTCGCGCACCCGTGCCGCCTTCGCGATCTGCTCGTGGGTGAAGTCGACGCCGACGGCACGTGCCGACGGGCCGACGTGCACGGCTTCGCAAAAGACGTCGGTTCCCATCCGGAGCTTGCGGCAGCCCCTCGGCGCGGACCATCTCTCTTCGTCTTGCGCCGTGGTTCTCGGGCTCATTGGGCCTCCTCGGCCGGATGGTGACTTGGTCTTCCTGCTGTCGACTGGGGCGGGGATCGAACAACGCTCGCCCGATCGCGAATATGCCTCGCTGGGGGATCCGGAACTCCCCCAGCTCTCCTGGGGTTGGTGCCGGGCCAATGTCGCCGAGGTCCACCCCGTCGAGCGTGGCCGAGGTGTCGGCGATCAGCCAGACGAGCGTTGGCGGCAACAGATGCCCCGACCTGAACGGCAACCCCATCACCCGTAACCTGCGAATCGCTCCTCCAACCCTCTGGGCAGCTTCCGAGAAGCTTCGAGTTCGGAAACCTCTCACGAGGCTCGCGCAGCGCCGCTTTCGCGTTCTGCTCCGGAATCGGTGGGCTGGCCGAGCTCCGGTTTGGTGAGTCGCTCCGAACCCTGGTCGGTGCGTGCACAACGTTTGTGGTGGGTCAGCTTCAAACAACTCGCGCGTGGCTGGTCGGCGCGCGCCGGTGCGGTAGCGGTTTGCGTAGGTGCTTCTGAGCGCCCGCAGCAGGTAGGCGATCTCGGTGTCGTCGCGTAGCACCCGGGGGCGCGCGAGCACAAAGGAACGTCTCTTGCACCAGACCCTCGGCGTCGTGTCGTGATCGGCTTAGCGCCCAGGCCGCCCGATACAACGGGTCGATGTGGTCCGGCAGGCGATCCGGATCGAGCACGTGCGGGCGAGGCTCCCGGTTCGGATCGCGAGGCGGTCGACCTGGTCGGCAGCATGATCGGGGGCGCCGCGAACGTTCGACGTTGGACCTCAGCGGGATCACCGGTCCTTACGTTGCGTCGTCGGCGGCGACCGAGCCTCGTGCGAGCGCCTTCGCGTCGTCGGTGGTAAGGGTCTGCCCGCCGATGCCCCATTCGCCGCTGGCGACCTCCTCGACCACACACCAGGTGTGCGGGCGCATGTTCTCGCCCTCGATCTCGACGATCGCGTCGGTGAATCGTTCGATGATCTCCTGCGTCTGCAGGGCCGTGAAGACGCCCTCGATCAGCTTGACCTGGATCAGCAGCATGCTGTGCTCCTTGCCGGGACGGGTTGATGAAGCGGCCATAGCGGTCATGGTCCGCCCGATCGGTGCTCGGCACATCGGACAGATCCCTGACATCGACCCCCTGAACATTGCGCACACCCCGACGCGCCGCTTACGATCGATCGGCGCCGCCGAAGCACGTGCACGTGCACGAGCGTCGGAGCTCGGCGTTCGGGTCGTGGGCGCTCGGGCGACGTAGCCTGAGCAGGGGGTTCCCGTTCGGCGCAATGCGCCAGCTGTTCGAGCGCCCATTTCTGGC
>JADGPN010000643.1 GCA_017882465.1 Solirubrobacteraceae bacterium | reverse complement strand
GCGGCGGTCATGATGACTGGACAGTTCTGTGTGTGGGTCGGGTGAGCTGCGGTGGCGGAGTCGGCGCGCTATCGAGCTCTGGAGCAGGCGGGGCTGTTGCATCCCGCGGCCGAGGCGGTGTTCGCCTAGCCGTTCCGCGCACACCCGGAGTTCTTCGCGTCCTTCGACAAGGTGCAGGTGAAGTACGAGATGCTCCGGGCGCACGTGATCGACGGGCGCACAGCGACCGCGGCGGCGCACGCGCACGGCTACTCGCGGGCGGCGTTCTATCTCGTCGAGGCGGCGTTCGAACGCTCCGGGCTGGTCGGGCTGTTGGACGAGCGGCCCGGGCGGCGCGGTCCGCTGAATCTCTCGCCGGAGGTGCTCGGGTTCTTGGAGGCGCGCCGGCGGGAGCGGCCCGGCACCTCGGGCGCGGAGCTCGCCGGGGAGCTGGAGGCCGCGTTGGGGGTCAGGCTGCACCGGCGCACGATCGAGAAGGCGCTCGGAGGCTCGAGGTGAGCGGCCGGTTCTGGCCGATCGCAGAGCCGGCACAGGCCGGCTATGAGCAGCTGCGAGAGATCGCGCTTACAGGCGGAGAGCTGGGCGAGATCTTGGCGGCGCGCCGGTTCGCCCGCCGCGGGCTGGCCGGGTTGATCAGCTGGCCCACGGCCGAGCCCGCGTATCTGGGGTCGGTGATCGGCGCGCGCCGCCCGGCGTGGTGTGGGTGTGAGGATCCGCGCGAGCAGCAGTTGCGTGACACCTACGCGTTGTTGCTGGACATCGCCGCTCAGGATGAGGTGTTGCGGGCGGTGGGCGAGTGAGAGTCGGGCTCTACGCGCGCGTATCGACCGAGCGCCAGCATGAGCGCGGCACGGTCGGCTCGCAGCTCGCGCTGCTGCGCGCGGCAGCCGAGGCTGACGGGCATGAGGTGATCGAGGAGTTCGTCGACGACGGATACTCGGGCGCGCGGCTGGACCGCCCCGCGCTTGACCAGCTGCGCGACGCCGTCGAGGCGGGCGTGCTCGACGGGGTCTGCTGTGCCTGTGTGTCGATCGCCTCGCGCGCGCCTACGCCTACCAGGTACTGATCCTCGAGGAGCTCGAACGCTTCGGCGTCACCGTCCACTTCCTGGAGGGTCCGGCGCCCAGCGACGATCCGCAGGCGACACTGCTAATCCAGATGCAAGGCGTGATCGCCGAGTACGAGAAGGCCAAGATCGCCGAGCGCTACCGTCGCGGCAAGCTCTACCGCGCCCGCGCGGGCGAGATCCCGTTCTGGAAGACCTCCTACGGACACCGGCGCGTCGTCCCCGCCGGTGGCGGGCCGTCGCGGATCGAGATCTTCGAGCCCGAGGCCGAGGTCGTCCCGCGAGATCTTCTCAGCCTACGTCGAGCGGGGGCTGTCGGTGCGCCAGATCGGCGGCCGGCCGTCGCGATCCCGCATTGGCTCAGCTCGAGCGTCAGTCCGAGCTGCGCAGACTGACTGATTTGTCTACCGGCTGCTGCCGGCAGCGGCTGCCAGGCCGGATCCTGGACCGGGTCGTTTCTCAGTACCACGCGGGCGTGGGTGCCGTCCGCGTGGATCACGATCAGCTTGTCGGGCGGGGAGCCACAGTTGCCGTAGCGAGTGAACGCGATGTACTTCCCGGAGGGCGCGTACACGGGCCGCGCGCTCGCCCCCCTGAGGAAGCCGCCCGAGCAGGTGTCGACGGGCGGTAGGTGCGTCAGTCGGCGCAGTCCCCGTCCGTTGAGGGCGATCGTCTCGAGCAGGTGCAGTTTCGGGTCCTCGAACACGATCCGGGCGCCATTGGGCGAGAAGTCGGGAGCGATCCCACGGTGCAGTCGCCTGGCGTGACCGGTGCGGTTCAGGAGGTAGATCGATCCGCCTCTGACGAACGCGATCCGGCCGTGCGAGGACTCGGTCGGCGTCTGGAGCGCACCGCGTGCGGAGAGGTGCGTGACCTGTGTCAGGCCAGTCCCGTCGAGCCCGACGCGGTAGATGTCGTACGCGAGTCGGCGGGTCGATGGCCGATCGACGAACAGCACGTGCGTGCCGTCGGCGGTGAACGAAGGATCTCCCGGGGACCCCAGGGTCGAGGGCAACGAGATCGTTTGAAGGTTCACGCCGGTCGGGTCGCTCACGGTCAGCTTCAGATCGTCGAACGGAAACCCGAACTGCGTGAACACAAGCCGCTGCCCCGACGGAGACCACCTGGGTGCGAACGCCTGCGCGTCAACGTCCGGGGAGGTGATGGCCGTAGCCGCACCGGTCTGTGGGTCGACGGTCGAGACCTGATCACCAGGCCCACCGGCGTCCACGCAACTGCCCGTGCACGCTCCGTCACTGTCGTCGGTCGCGATCACGCCGTCGCGTCCGGGGAAGGCCGCGGACGCGCTCTGGGCGGCGGCCGCGCCCAGCGCCAGAACTACGCAGACTGCCGCGAGGATCGCCCCGACTCGCTTCACGACGAGGCATTCTGTCATCTCACGTTCCGAGCCCACTGTGGCCTGGGTTGTTGCACTGCCGTCGTGCAAGGGTGAGCGGCTGGTGATCGACGATCCCCTTGGGCTTGACCCAGAGCAGATCGACGACATCGCGGCGGTTGGTGAGGAGCAGCGTTGGCTGGTCGCGGCCGAGGCCTTTGACCGCGAGTTGGCGGCAGGTGCGGCCTTTGAGCGTGATCGGGTGTTCGTGGTAGGTGGCGGTCTTGTGCTTGCCGGCGCGGTCAAGCCGGGTCTTGGTCCACCCGTTCGCGGGCAGCTGTTGAGCGTGGCGATCAGCTTCGGGGAGCGCTGGCGCAGCGTGATGAAGGCGACGCCCAGCTCGTCGAGCTCGGCGAGGTGCTCGTGGGTGGTGAGCTTTCCGTCGAACACCAACAGCTTCGGCAGCTCGCCATGGGTGCGCTCATAGAAGCGGCAGACGT
>JADGPN010000642.1 GCA_017882465.1 Solirubrobacteraceae bacterium | reverse complement strand
CGGCCAATAGCTCGGTTTGGGCATCGAACACAATCAGGGAAGGTTCTTTTGCGCGACCGGAGAAAACCGGCGATTAGCAGGGTGAAGGCCGAACAGCCGCAAACGGCCGAAACTCCCGACGCGGACTACGAAACCGAAGGTCACAGGTTCGAATTCTGTCGGGCGCGTTCTTCGGAATTGCCGCAGATGGCTTGGGAATGGGAAGAACCCGGTGATCCGCAGGAATGACTGTCGGTCCGATCACGCCCGTTTTCGGCCCCGTGTGTAGAACGACTATCGCGCAACTATCGCGCGGACCCGGACTCTGGGCCAATCCTGGATTCTCAATTAGCGAGGACTGTCGCGCAAAGTCGTGCCCTGAGCGGGATGGACGCCGGGAACGCGCAGGGACGCATTGAGCACCGGCGTCAGCCGGCCGGGGGTCGTTGGACTTGACCCGTCAGCCAACCTAGGAAGCGCGGGGCGATTCGGGTAGGTCCGGATCGGTTGCGGTGGCCAGAACCGCTGATTGTGAGCGTGCGGATCAGCCGGCATTGGGAAGAACAGGCAGAATCGAGCCATGCTGACCGTCGCGGTAACCGGCCCCACCGGGGAGATCGGCAGGGCGTTCATCTCGGCGCTGGAGCGGGCGCCCGAGGTGGAGCGGGTGATCGGGATGGCGCGGCGCCCCTTCGACCTCGCCGGGCAGGGATGGGAGAAGACCGAATACCGGCGTGGCGACGTGCTCGACCGCGAGGCCGTCGAGGGCCTCGTCGAGGGCGCCGACGTCGTCGTCCACCTCGCCTTCGCGATCGTCGCCGGTGGCGGCGAGAGCCGCGAGGTCAACCTGACCGGCTCGCGCAACGTCTTCGAGGCCGCCGCGGCTGCCGGCGCCAGGCGGCTCGTCTACACCTCCTCCGTGGCCGCCTACGGCTTCCACCGCGACATGCCCGACCTGATCGACGAGGATGAGCCGGTGCGGAGCACCGCGCGCCATCCCTACTCGGCCCACAAGGCCGAGGTCGAGGCCGAGCTGGCCGAGGCCCTGGCCGGCTCCGAGACCGAGTCCTTCGTCTTTCGCCCCTGCATCGTCGCCGGTCCGGAAGCGACCCTGCTGCTCGACCTGATCCCACTGCTCGCGATCGGGCAGCGGATCCCGGGGCCGCTGCGCTGGGCGCTGGGCAAGGTGCCCGAGCTGCGTCCCGTCTTGCCCGATCCCGGCGTGCCGTTCCAGCTCGTCCACCACGATGACGTCGCCGCAGCACTCTGCGCCGCCGTCATCGGCCACGGCGAGCCGGGCGTCTACAACCTGGCCGGACCGGGCGAGCTGACGATCACCGACCTCGCCCACGCGCTGGGCTGGCACGCCGTGCCGGCGCCGCACCTGGCGGTCGGCGTCGCCGCTGAGGCCGTTGCCCTGATGCCCTTCCTGCCCGACGAGGCCGCCTGGATCGAGGCGGTCCGTCGCCCGGTCCTGATGGATACCTCTCGCGCGCGCCGCAAGCTGCACTGGATGCCGCACTACGACGCGCGCGAGACGCTGAAGCAGACGATCGACGCGGTCCGCGCCCGCTAGCCTCCTGCCCTTCTGCTCCGATGCCGTGAACGCGCGCGGCTGCGCCGAGGGGCTCCAAGCGATAGTGCACACCGCGGCTCCCAAGCGCGGCAACGAATAGGTGCTCCGTCGGCCGCTGCCAGGCCATAGTCGCTCACGCGGCTCGACATCTTCCAGGAATTCGGCCTGGCCAAAGGCGATTCAAGCCTTGGGAGCACCACGGGTTCGCACGGATCTACAGGTACTTATCCACCCAGGCTCGGTAGGGGCCGATGAACTCTCGGGCGCTCGCACGGATCAGCTCGGCGGCTCGGTGCACGTTGCCCGCAGGCACCTCGACATAGCTGTGCTCGATCATCGCGCGCGCTTTCTGGGCCCGCCTCAGCCGCTTGCAGAGCGCACCGTTGATCACACCGGCATCCCTCAGCGTCGCGAACGCACGCCGCGCCTCTCCCTCGTCTCCGGCTTGCGCCGGCTCCAGGTTCGCGAGCTTGGCGCCGGCGACCGCTAGCTGGGCGACAAAGTTCTGAACGCGCCCGAGGGCACGCTCTACCGCCTGCGCCCTGTTGTAGGCCTCCATATCGGTTGCCGTCTCGTAGGCTTTCTTGAACTGGGCCAGGTCGAAGTCTGCGCCGAAGGCAGCCATCGCGGACTCAAGCGCCGCGTACTGGCGGGGGAAGTCGGCGAGGTGCTCGACGATCTCGCGCCGCCAGCGGGCCTGGTCCGCTTTGCGGGCCGACTCGCCCGCCATCAGTCCGCCAGCATGCGGTCGATTCCAGCCAGAGCCGCACCAGTTCGGCGGCGGTCCCGGCGGCGCGCCCGCCGCTCCAGGGCGCCGGCTTCGGCGCGGAGTTTGGGCCAGCGCCCTTCGCGATCGACCAGCACCCGCCCTTGCCTGGCCGCATCGGCGAGCAGGTGCGGGTGGCTCTCGGCATCCTCACGCGTAACGACGTCGACGTGGCTACCGAGCAGCGCTTCGAGCTTTGCGCCGAGGTCAGCGACACGCATAAGGGAGGAGTCGCGCATCTCAACCAGCACGTCCACGTCGCTGGTCGCCGTGTCCTCGCCGCGCGCCGCCGAGCCGAAGAGCAGCGCGAAACGCACGTTCTGCTCGGTGCGAAGTGCCGCCCGCAGCTTCGCGAGCAGCGGCCATGAGCGGCGAACGTACTGCTTCTCCGCAAGTGAGATGTTCAATTGCCGGGGCGTTGACCGCTCAGCTCTCAGGGTTCCTTCGTTTACCGCACGCCGCAGTGTCCGCTCGCTCGCGCCGACTTGCTCCGCTAGTAGCTCTAGCTCCGTCATGTGTCCAGTATATATGCATCGTGTGTCCGATATGGGGTTTCCGTTGGCATGACAAGGGTCACGACGGACAGC
>JADGPN010000641.1 GCA_017882465.1 Solirubrobacteraceae bacterium | reverse complement strand
AGGCGTGCGCGTGCACAGCAACACCCGGCCATGGGCCGCGGCGACCGTCGCGAGCCCGCGCCCCATCGTCCCCCCGCCGACGATCGCGAGGCGCTCGGTGTGGTTGGCTGATTCTCCAGTCAAGGCGCCCCGACTATTTGCCGCGGAAAAACGACGAGCTGGCCGGCAAAGACGGTCATAGCCGCCCTGGGCGCCCCCGCATTCCATTGAGGTTTTGGCCTCGGCTGGAGGCCCATCCGGGTGGATAATGGGGATGCCGGATCGGGGATTGTCGTGGACATGCAACCGCCCTTCCTACTGGGTAGCCGCCCTTTGTCAGGTCGTTCTAGGCTGGGGTGGACGGCGCGGGGTTCTGCGCGCGCCGCCCTCGTCACGGTGCGCGGGAGATGAAATGCACACCCTCGAGCCCTTCGAGTGAGAATCCCTCGGCTGCTCCGGGCGAGACGTCGATCAGGAATCGCGGTTTGCCCCAGCGCTCGTACTGGTCTGAGTCGATGTAGAACGGCGCGCCGCCGATCTCGCCGAGCCGCAGGTCGTGGGGTCCGGGCGGCAGCTCGCCATCCTCGAAGCAAAGCGGAGAGGTGCCGTCACAGCAGCCCCCGGACTGGAAGAACGCGATCGGCCCGTGCCCAGCCCGGAGACGCTCGATCACCGCGAGCGCCTCCGGGGTTGCTGTCACGACGGGCATATCTCTAGAAGAACCCCATCGGGTTCTGGTCATAGCTGACCAGCAGGCACTTGGTCTGCGAATAGTGCTCAAGCATCATCCGGTGGTTCTCCCGCCCGACGCCCGAGCTCTTATAGCCGCCGAACGCAGCGTGCGCCGGATAGTGGTGGAAACAGTTGGTCCACACGCGACCGGCTTTGATCGCGCGGCCCATCCGGAACGCCCGACTGCCATCACGGGTCCACACGCCCGCACCCAGGCCGTACAGCGTGTCATTGGCGATCTCGAGCGCCTCCTGCTCATCGCGGAATGTCGTCACCGCGACCACCGGCCCGAAGATCTCCTCCTGGAAGACCCGCATCTTGTTATGTCCCTTCAGCACCGTCGGCTCGAAGTAATAACCGCCGGCCAGACGCCCGTTCAAAGCGGGGCGCTGACCGCCGATCAGCAACTCGGCGCCTTCCTCACGACCGATCTTGACGTAGCTCTCGATCTTCTCCAGCTGCGCTGCTGAGACCTGCGGGCCGATCATCGTGTCGCGGTCAAGCGGATCGCCCTGCTTGATCGCAGCGATCCGCTCCAAGCACCGCGCCATGAACTCGTCATAGATCGACTCGTGGATCAGCGCCCGCGACGGGCACGTGCACACCTCGCCCTTGTTGAACGCGTACAGCACCAGGCCCTCGATCGCCTTATCCAAAAACGCGTCGTCGGCCGCCATCACATCCTCAAAGAAGATGTTCGGCGACTTGCCGCCCAACTCGGTCGTCGACGGAATCAGGTTCTGCGCGGCGTAGCTCATGATCAGCCGGCCGGTCACCGTCTCGCCAGTGAACGCGACCTTCGCGATCCGCTTGTTCGACGCCAGCGCTTTGCCGATCTCCGCGCCCGGACCGTTGACGATGTTCAACACGCCCGGCGGGAGGACATCGGCGATCACCTCTGCGCACTTGAGGACCGACCACGGAGTCGGACTTGCCGGCTTCAGCACCGTGCAGTTCCCCGCGGCCAGCGCCGGCGCGATCTTCCACGCCGCCATCAGGATCGGGAAGTTAAACGGAACGATCTGACCCACCACGCCCAGCGGCTCCTGGAAGTGATAGGCATAGGTCTGATCATCGATCTCCGAGATCCGGCCCTCCTCGGAGCGGACCGCGCCCGCGAAGTAGCGGAAGTGGTCGGCCGCCAGCGGGATGTCCGCCGCGAGCGTCTCACGCACCGGCTTGCCGTTCTCATAGCTCTCCGCCACCGCCAGCATCTCGAGGTTCTCCTCGATCGCATCCGCGACCGCGTTCAGGACGGTGGCACGCTCCGCCGGAGAGCGCCCGCCCCATTCATCCTTCGCCGCATGCGCGGCGTCGAGCGCCAGCTCGATGTCCTGCGCACCCGAATGAGCGACCTCGCAAAACGCCTCGCCCGTCGACGGAGTCAGATTCTCCCTGTACTCGCCCGTCGTCGGAGCGATCCACTCGCCGCCGATGAAGTTCTCGTAATGGTCCTTCAGCTGCACCGGGCTACCAGAACGGCCCGGCGCCTCGAAAGTGGTTGACTCGACAGTCGCCATGACGGATCTCCTCGTGGTGAGAGACATTGCACGACCCGTCCGGTCGACAACCACCCAACCGACCAAGACTTGCCGGCACACTTGCGATATACCGTACTCCTCGAACGCCGAGGTTGCACGCGAAACTGCGACTACGGGTTGGGTCGTGGGGCGGCCACCGAGCCGACCGCGAGCGCGCGCCGCGTTCAACCCCGCCTTCGTGCGCTCACGGATCAGCTGGCGCTCGAACTCGGCGATCGCCGCGAAGATGTGGAACACGAGGCGCCCCGACGAGCTGGTCGTGTCGATCCCCTCCGTGAGGCTGCGAAACCCGAGCTGCCGTTCCTCGAGCTCACCGATCAACTCGATCAGATGCCGCAGTGAGCGGCCGAGACGGGTCCAGGCGCCACACCACGAGCGTGTCCTCGCCGTCGCGCAACTCCTCCAGGGCCCGCTTGAGCTGCGGCCGCTCCGCAAGCGATCCCGACGCGGTGTCGCTGAACCACCGAGCACAGCCGGCCGCTTTGAGCGCGTCGAGCTGTAGCGCGAGGTCCTGCTCGCCGATCGAGACGCGGGCGTAGCCGATCAGCACGGCGTCTCGTAGACGGTTTCCTTGCGGACGCCAGGAGCGGCGTCGGCGGTCCCGGCGATCGTCCGGACCGCACGCGCGAAGCGTGTCCGCTGAGGGAACGCTCGCT
>JADGPN010000640.1 GCA_017882465.1 Solirubrobacteraceae bacterium | reverse complement strand
GCGACGCCAGCAAGCGCTCGGCGGCGCGGATCGACAGACCCGAGCCTCGTCGGGAGCAGTTCGCTCGTCGCCCAGGCAGAAAGTTCCGCTCAGCTCGGGAAGCAAGTGCGGCGCTGGCGAGGTCCGAGACGAGCGAGATCCTTCCAGGGCGGTAGCGACGCGAGGGCGATCATTGACGCCTCCTATCTGTGGGCGAGCGGCAGTCGGCGCTGCTTGCTCGGGGTCGGGTTCCGATCGAGCCCAGCAAGCAGCCTGCGCCGCCTGGGCCGGTGTGGCTGCCTCGCACCAATTCGGCCCCGTCGGCGGCGCGGATCTGGTGGCCGCCTTTGTCCGATAGCAGTCACGCGCCGCGCCTACTCCGGCCATCCGATCACTGCTCCTTCGCGAGCGGAGCAGGCGTGCCGCGGATCCGCATGTCGCTCGTGCATCTGGGCGGGAGCGGCAGCCTCTGCGAGAGCGCCACAAAGGCGACGGAGCAACAGCCACAGTCAAGCTCGGCCGACAACCGGTCTCTGGGCTCGTAGGTCACGTTTGGGCCGCCAGCGCGTGCTCGGTCAGCTTTGCGATCATGTTCTTGACGGAGGTGTGACTCGACGGGCGCGTCGAGGCGTCGAGCGAGGCGCGATGAGTGGGCTGACGGGCGGTCTCTCTAGACTTGTTGGCGGGCGTGGTCGAAACCGCCGAGCAAAGCGCAGGTTCCGGGACTGAGGCCTGCCGCGCAGCTTTGCCCTTCGAGGGCCATCAACAGTCGCGTCCCATTGCGGCGACCACGCCCACCTCGACGGCTTGGTGGCGGCTGTGATCGTGCGCTGCACTGCCAAGCTGCGAGCGTTTCTGGGCTGCCAACCTCAGCAACAGGCCGATCCCGGCTGCTCTGAGCGCGACTGGTACGCCAACCTGCTGGTGATCGAGCGGCGCAAGTGCCTGCTGGTCACTCATGCCGGAACCTTGTTTTCGGTGTTCGTTCCCGATATGCGGGTCGCGCAGCTGCGTCCGCTCGGTCCGTTCGTGGTGGCACGCATCGCAGACCAGCTGCGCGCCGAGGGCCTGTCTGAGCGAGCGCTGGGCGAGCTTGATCCCAGCGGCGTGACGATCGCGGGCACCGCGGGCGGTCGCAGCGTGCTGGGCTGCATGAACGACCTTGCGCTCACCTGCCGACTGGCGGTCCAGCACACCGGCGGCCTGGCTGCGCTTGAACTCGCCGGCCTCCACCACGTCCTGCAACGCCACATCTACGCCGCTCGCGACCACATGCCCGCGATCGACCTGATCACGAGCGCACCGCCGTCACGCCCGTGATCTCACCTTTCCAGGCTGCCCTAGACGGGGCATAGAGCCACGCAGTGGGCTGTGTGTGCTGAGTCGGCCTCCGGCGCGATGAAGCACGCGCGCGGCGCGTAGCGCGGGGGGCGTGAGCCCGCTCAGCGACGGCGACCCTGCTTCCGCGCAGAGCGTTGCGCCTTGCGCTTGGCGCGCCGAGCGCTGGTGCTCTCGCCACGGGCCCGGTGGGAGACGGCATGGGCGCGCAGCATCCCGCAGGTGTGCTCGAGGTCAGGCAGTGGGTCGCCGCTGAGGCTGCCGCGGTCGGCCAGAAACCGGATCAGCGCCAGCGCGCAGTCCGGCGCCGCGGCACGGGCCTCGTCGCCGAGTGCGCTGCTGGCGGGCACGTATGCGGTCAGGAACGTGGCGAGGTCCTCGACCTCCCAGCGGCCGAGGTGCCCGTTGCCGGTGGCGGCACGCCAGCGCAGCATCTCGGCGCCGACGACACCCGCGTGGCGCGCGACCGGGCCGGCGGGTGGCCACCGCTCACCGATGTGCGCCTCGAACTCGTCGCCAAGCCGACCGATCAGCTCGCCGGGATCCTGACCACCGTTGAAGATCGACAACTGCTCGTCGTCCTCCTCCCACGGAGCGAGCGTCTCGGGCCAGGCGACGCCGTCGCCGGCGCCGGTCAGGGCACGGGCGATGATCGGCAACACCGGCGCGGCGTCTGACCCCAGCGCGATCCCGAGATCGCGAGCGTAAGCCGCGGTGCCGATCACCCGCGCGGCCAGCTCGTCAGTCGCCAACCCGGCAAGCGGCGGGGCGCTCGCGTCGCTGGTCGGCTCGCGCAACAGCCGCTCAGCCTCCTTGCGCGACAGCGGTGGCGTCAGCATGCACTCGATCAACGCATCGGTCGCCACGTCAATGCCGAGCACGAGCACCTGCCGGTCGCGGTAGCCGGGCCGCGCGAGCACTGCGACGATCATCTCGGTGCCCTCGTCAACGCCGGCGGCGGCCGACTCCACCGACAGCGTGCCGATCTGCGCGACCGCCGGGTGCGTGACCCCGCCGCCCGCCAGGCGCACAGCAGCATCCTGCGCATAGCTAGCCAGCCCCGCGGGTGCAAGCACGGCCAGCGCGGCGAGCGTGGCCGCGGCGATCGGATCGCCGCGCGCCGCGATCGCGTCGACCACGATGCGACGCGCCGCCTCCGGGACCTCCGGGATCAAGATCGGCAGCAGCAGGGTGCCCGCGAGCAGCTCGACGTCGGCGGGGTCCTCGATTTCCGGGGCGTCATCGAGCAAGCCAACCAGCTCGGCGACCAGATGATCGGGTGGCAACTCAGAGCGGCGGCTCATGCCCGCCACAATACGTCGCTCGCCCAAAACGCTCACGCTCACGATCGCCCCGCGACACGGGACCATCACGACTCCGGCTCGACAGCGCGAGCGCGCGCTTGCCGGCTCGCCAAGCACCGCTGGCTCCCGCTTCCGGCCCGCCAGTGCCCAGAGCGGAAGTCACCCGCTCGTGGCTGCCCTGGCGACAAAGGAGGTCTGGCGTGATGGCGTTCCCGCTCGGTGGCGGTCACCTGCTATCCGCGCGGAGCGGGGAAGCCGTCGACGGCGTCGAGATGCCCGTCCCACCA
>JADGPN010000639.1 GCA_017882465.1 Solirubrobacteraceae bacterium | reverse complement strand
CGGGCATCGCTGCCGACGGCGAGGCGCCGGGATGCTGCGGAGCGATGCGGACGCGGAGCACTCGGGGCCGGGTGACGAACCGCAGCGGCGGGTCGAGCCTGGCCGCCTCGCCGTCGATCCCGGCGGCGATCGGCTGCTCGGAGAGGACCTCGAAGGTCGGCGCCGACCACTCCTCGATCCCGCGCGCCCGCTGACCCGAGGTGTCGCTCGCGCCGACGACAGCGATGCCCAGCATGCCGGCGTCGAGCCGCGGGCGCGTGCCCGAGCCGAGCGCCCGCCCGAGCCTGTAGGGGTCATTCGACACCAGCACGACGTCATTCGTCGACTGGGTGCTCCCATCCGGGCCCTTCCAGTGCAGGTCGAGGCCCTCGCCCTGCGGCCCGAGCACGTTCGGCACCGTCTCGGCGATCGTCCTCAGCTTGGCATCGCGATAGCCCGAGCTCTGGACCGCCTCCGCGTAGACGCCGAGCGAGACGTTGTTGACGAACACGCGGCCGTTGACCTCGGCCAGGTCGACGACGCGCTCGCGTCCCTTGGTGAACGCGTCGAGCGCTCCGACCACGTCATCGCGGTCGACGCCGAGGTCGAGCGCGAAGTGATTGCGGGTCCCGGCCGGGACGCACACATACGGCAGACCGCTTTCCGCCGCGACCGTGGCCACGACCGCCTGCGACCCGTCACCACCGGCCATCCCGACCGCGTCTGCGCCGCGATCGATCGCCGCGCGCACCAGCGTCTCGAGATCCTCCCCGAGCTGGAGCTCGATCGGCTCGACTCCACGCGCCCGGGCCTCGTCAGCGACCTTGAACCGCTCCGCCTTGCCGCCGCCGGACTTCGGGTTGTAGAACAGGACCGCGTGCTTCGGAGCGGGCGCGGGCGGGAGCTCGGCCTTGACCGTGAACGCTCGGGCCGCGGCGGCGAGCGAGAGCACGAACAGGGCCAGGATCACGACATCGGCCAGCACGTGGCCCTCGACGATCACCAATACCACCGCACCGACGAGCAGAACCGCGGCGGCCACGAACGCGACCGCCCGCGCGGCGCCGCCGCGCAGGAATCCCCACCACGCTGCCCCGACCCCGAGGACCAGGCACGCCAGCACCGTCAGGCCGCGCGGAAAGCTCTGCACCGCGACCACCACGGCCAGCACCAGCACTGCCGCGATCAGCAGGATCGAGGCGACGGCTGCGAGTCGGCGGTTCATGCTGGGCTCCTTCGCATCGTCAACTGCACTTTGAGCTGCTCGCGTCCGTGAAGCTCTTGACCGAACTCACGACATTGCCGGCGTCAGAGGCGATCGCCGCGATCTGTGTCGCCGATGGGCTCGACGGGAGCGCCTTCACGGCACTTTCAAGCGTGTCAACCGACGACTTCACAGCACTGGTCTCGGTCGGGAAGTCGCTCTTGGCGGCGTTGACCACCGACGTCGCGTCGCTCGTGATCTTCGTGAGCTGCGCCTGCAGGCCGCTGAGACCGCTGCTGGCGCTCAGACTGGTCAGCCCCTTGATCGAGTTCTCGAGGTTGGTGCGGTCGGCGCAGTACGCGGGCTTGCTGCTGCCGCAACCGGCTATCGCAACCACCGCAACAGCCGCGAGGAACGCCACAGGCGCGCGCGACCGCGCACGCCGCGCGCGGTCTGATCTCTCTCGGCTCACGCGGGGTAGGTCTCGGCGTTGATGAGCAGCGGTCTGTTACTCATCTGGGCTCCCGTCTCAGGATTGGCCGAGCGTTCGACACGAAACCTCCGCGGCTTCGCGTCTGCCGACATGACACATGTGGAGGACCTTGGTATCGATCGCCGCTACACGCATCGGCTGGAACCCACGGCCGTGGTCAGTACTTCGCCGCACGGACTGTGGGACCCACCCGACCTCCGCGCCCAGGAGGGCCCGCCCGAGGCGGTCGTGCTCCTGCGACCGTACGCGCATGCTGGCATGTGTCACCTCATGTGGGTGATGCGGCACTCCGGATGCCGCTGCAATGGTCACTCCTCATCCGCTATCGATCCGAAGGACTGAAATGCCAGACCCATCATCCGATTCCCCCGTCCTTGACACGCTCGCCGCTATGACCGCGGAGTCGGTCGCGCGGTGCGGACTGGACGCCAACTCGCTCGTGGCAGCGCGCATCGCCGCGCTTGCGGCAGTCGGTGCGCCTGCGGCCTCCTATCTGATGCATGTCGGCACTGCGATGGACGCCGGCGTCACGATCGAGCAGATCCAGGACATCCTCATCGCCGTCGCACCGATCGTCGGCACGGCGCGGACGGCAGCCGCCGGCCTGAACATCACCAAAGCGCTGGGGATCGTCGTCGTCGCGCTCGAGGAAGAGCTCGAAGCCGAGGCGGAGGCGGAGTAGCCGAGTAGCCACAGGCACTAATCGTGGTCTCGCAGCTCATCGCTGTGAGGCCACTAGGCGCGGGGTGCGGCATGAGGGATCGCTGGAGCACGGGCCGTCTCGAGGCCTTCAGCGATGGGGTGTTCGCGGACAATCGGCCGTCGCTGACGACTCGAACCGGCTTCTTGCCGATCCAGCGATTCATAGGGAAGCGGCCCGATGGCCCGGCGAGACGCCTGCTGATAGCCCAACTCAGAAGGAACGGCCTCCGCGGCACCCAGATGAAGGGCGCCCTTTCACCTGAGGGGGGTATCTATCTAACTCAGGCGACGAGTGGGGCTCCACGGGAAAACGAAGCCCCCGGCAGCGCGCCCAGAGACTCCTCTGGCGGCAACCGTCCCGCCCATCCGGCTCTTGGTGACCCTTGTCCTGTCCGATGCCCGACGCAACGGCGCGGAACGCCTCAACCTGATTTAGGTAGATACCCCCCTTGTCGCCATAGACGTCCTGTGTAAACCTCCCGTCCGGGGTAGCGGATGGCAACCGAGGCGATCCGGGCCTTCCGGACGGCCCG
>JADGPN010000638.1 GCA_017882465.1 Solirubrobacteraceae bacterium | reverse complement strand
GTGAGGCCGGCGGCGACGCATAGCCGCACTTTCCGTCGACAGACCGCTCGTCGGCCGGATGCGCGAACACCAGGTCGTAGGGCCCGGCGTAGCGCGAGGTTTCGACAGCCGGTCAAGCTCGCCGCCGATGGCGTCGGCCATCGGCACCAAGCGAGTCGAGCGCTTGGACTGCGGCAAGCCGAACTCGCCTCTGACGTAGTTCTGCCGGACGCGAATGCGGCTTGCGGCCCAGTCGATGTCGCGCCAGCGCGGCGCGACCAGCTCGCCGTTACGCAGCCCGGTCATCGCGGCCGTGAGCCACGCTGCCTGGTCGAGCGCGTGGAAGATCCCGCCCGGGGGCGTGCTCGAGCACGACTCGCACCTCCGAGAGCGTCAAGAAACGGATCTCGGCCGCGTCGGGCACGGCGGGCAGCTCCTCGCGAGATGATCTCGGCCCGCCGGCCCTAACCCTGGGGGGTGGGCCACAAAATTGCAGCCGGCAGAGGCCCAGCCCCCGGCAGGTCGGGAGCCGCCTCGGCACCCTAATCCGCGCGGCGCGTTCGCTCAAGGCAAGGATGTCGCGGACGCGGGGCACAGCTATTCAGGCGCGGCCCGGCCGGCCAAGTCCCAGGGCAGAAACCATGGCTGCGGCTCGGCCATCAACCCTTCAGCTTGAGCTTCGAAGGCTTGATCTCTGCTCTCGAGGGCCAACATCTCGTCGTAACCAATGACGGTTAGTGCCGTGCGCGGGTACTGGCGCCGCCACTCCCAGATTCGATCGCGCGCGAACTGCCGCATCCGCCTGGAGGCTTCCAAGGCGGCCTCGGCTTCGCGCGGCATAGGCATTTAACCGGCGTGGACCACACGGTTGCGGAGCTGGTACAGCGCGCTCCAATACGTGCCAACAGTGGTGTGTGGCGCGGTCGTATCCCATGGACCTCCGAGCAACTGAGGCAACCGTGCACGCACTAACGGAGCGAAGCGCTGATCCTCGACCGCTTGCTCTATCTCACTTGAGCTCTTGCCCTGATCAACGAGGATCAGGCGCCAGATCGTGAACAAGCGATTCTCCATCGCCGTCTGGAGGCTCACAACTTGGTTGAGGGCATCTCCCTCGATACGCCCGGCGCGATCTGCGCGCATCGTGAAGGCGAATGTCGTCATCATCGGATGTCCGCTCATGAGCCGGCCGATCCCGGCGGCGAGCGCATGCTCGACCGTCTCGCCAGCGCGCGTCTGAAGCGGGCGGTAATCTGCGAGCCGCTCCGGATGTACCAGCACTGGACTGTCGAACTGCCAGTCGCCATCAGCTTCGTAGTGGCCGACGATGACGGCCGGGTCCAAGCCTTGGGTCGAGATGAGATAGACCCCGGAATCCGCGAACGCCACGTTGTGCGCGTTCAAGAACAGATTGAGCCCGTGTAAGCATCGGTGGAAGGCGAACGCGCCATCCTCGGGCGGCTCGTCACTCAAAAGCAGAGTCGGGGTCTCTAGCGAGACCCATTGCACGTATGCGCCATCGGGCTGCCAATCGTCTATATCGACCTCCGTCTGATACAGCTCTTGCAGAGCCGGACGAATGCGAGGCGCTTGGGTCAGGGGCTGGTTGTAGATCCGGATTCGGACCGACGGAGACCCCGGAAACACGGCTGCAGCCCGTCTAGGATCCGCGTAGGTGCGCGCCAGTTCGTACGTGAACACGCTGCCGCTCTCGAGCCGTAACGGAAAGGGCAATTGTGCGGCGAAGGTCGAGACGACTGGCCGCTCGTTGGCCGGCTCACTGATCACGGACGCTTCCAAGGTTCAACTCCTGACTATCACGGCTGACGGTTTGACGACCCAGTGGCAATGGTTTGAGTCCGCGACGCAGCCAATCGCACAGGTCGATCGTGGCCTGGTGAACGGTGCCCACCGGACGCGTCGTCCCGTGGGGTCGGGCGCCCAGTGGATGGCAACCGTGCGAGGGCTCATCCATGCCAGCGCGAGCCTAACGGAGACCGGCGAAGGCGCGACCGGGGCGCGGACATGGAGCCGGGTTGGTTCCTCTGCATTGCAGTACCTCCTGCGGGGGCGGCATTTGACGCGCCCCGAATATGGGACTGCCCGGCACTGGTCGCCCTTGGGATCGCCCGGCATGCGGACGCGTGTTCGGTGAATGCGATCGTGAGCGGGAGACGATCGGCGGCGGATAGGCCCGGGCAGCGCCGATTCGACGCTACGCCTGCCCGAAAGCGACGTCGCTAGGAGGTCTGATGCGGCCAGGGTCGCTGGGTAGGGTTGATGGATGTTGCGGATCGTGTCGCTCAACATGCGGGCCTATTTCGGACCGGGCGGGTCCCAGGCCGAGGACTTTGCGAGCCTGATCGCTTCTCACGATCCTGACGTCGTCTTGCTGCAGGAGGCCAGGCCCAGGTGGCTCCAAGTTGTCTGCCGCGCCGCCGGGCTAGACGGGGCACATTCGCTCGATGTCGCGCCGCAAGCAGTGCGTCGGCGTGGCGACGGCTGCGTGATCGCCGTCCGATCCCCGCTGCGGATTGAGCGACTCTGGCGCCTTGAACCATCGGCGTTCACGCCGGCGATCGTTGCGACTGCACTCAAAGATCCCGTTCCTGTCCGGTATGAGGTGCTTCCGGACGCGTTGGCGGAGCGGTTCTCCACCCGCGCGTTGTTCGCCGAGGTGTCCGGTGCGACACGCCCGTTCGTTGCTGCCTCGTTTCATGCGACGCCAGGCGAGGGCCGGGTTGGCAAGCAGAAGGTGAGCGACTGGAAGCCGTTGTTTCACGGTGCGGCCGCGATCGCGCTCAGCGAACTTGACCTGCCGTTCGTGTTCGCGATCGACGCCAACGAGCCGCCGACGGAAACCGCCGACGCCGTTCGGTTCGGGTGGGAGGAGGGGCGTCCTGGGGCGGCGAAACTCGCGGCGCTGCTTGGTCTCCCGCC
>JADGPN010000637.1 GCA_017882465.1 Solirubrobacteraceae bacterium | reverse complement strand
ACGCAACGCCAGAGCTTGCGCAGATTTCCTCCGTCGAACCCACCGTTCCAGCTGCTCGGCTTCATCAGATGTCAACTCCAGCAACGCTTTCGGCCGTCCTGCCATACCCAAATTCTACCCTATGACAACGAACTGGCGGCGCAGGCCACTAGATCTCACCTACACTGCAACAAATATCGCCAAGGGAGCACGGTGTCATGGTGCCGCATGGTGCCGCGGCCGGAGCAACTCAGCATCAACGTGACCGCCCCGCACGCAATGACCCACTGGGCTGGCGAATATTTCCAGACCCAGTCGTTCCGCCCTGGCGACCAGGGTCGCGTACGCCCGGTCGCCCGGTCGCCCGCCCTCCGCCACGCTGGCCGTTCCCCGCTCGAAGTGAAGACCGCTGGCCCAATCGTCGGGAATATCGGCGTAGCCTTATAACTATGACCCGCCACACTCCGACCGCATTGCGGATCAGCCTTTTTGTTGCGATGGTGATTCTCGTCACCGCGGTTGTCGTCGTGGCGATCTACTCAGTGACAGGCTCCTGGGTTAACGGCTGGTTCACTCTGCTCGTCGCCGCCGTGATGACCGTCTCCGCGTACCCGTTCGTGTTTCGGCGCAACTCACAACGGCCCACCCAGCCGACGCAGAACACATAGGGCCGAACCGTTCCGACGCGAGCGTGAATCAGTCGTGTCGCGCCAGCACTGTAACCTTTTGGTGCACGGCGCACCCATTCTTTTGGCTTAGCCCACCCGACGCGCTGCCACGGTCGGATCACCCCGGCAGCCCCACCGAGTCCGATGAACCGGTGGTTATGCGAGTTGGACCAGTAGCGGATGAACGCGAATTGAACTCAGATGTGGAGCAGCTGGACGGCCGGACCGACTGATACCGCGCCTAACCCGCAGACAATTTTCAGCCGTCACTGACGACAATGCGGCCGTTCCGTCACGTGACGGCAACCGGGAGCCGTGTGCATGCAGGGCGCGATGCTCGGGCCGGTGGTTGATTGAGTCAAGTTCTTGGACGAGCCGGAGCAGGCAGAGCCGACATTAGGATTAGGCAGTCGCGCAATCGTCGAGATGCCGCTTACCGGGTGCTTCGAATCTTCGCCGAGAGGATCGAGAGGTTTTTCGCAGCGTCGGTATCCCCGGCGTCGGCGGCCTTGGTGTACCAGCGGCGGGCGCCGTCCAGGTCGGGCGGGTCCAGCCGGTCCGACAGCAGGTTCCCGAGGTTGTTCATGGCGTTGGTGTGGCCGGCGTCGGCGGCCTTGGTGTACCGCACGCTCAGCCGAAACGATGTCACGAGCTTCTTCCGGCCCGGCGGGGACCGCATTGTTCGGCAGGGCTGATTTCGAAAGAGCTCGTTCACGAGCTTCACGTATCTCGGCGTCATCCGGGTTCTCCGCGAGAACGTTGTCGGACAGCGGCACGGTGGAGGCAACATCACCCCGCTCGGACGCCGCCAATGCCTGCTCGCGCTGGTCCTGGCGGACTTCCGCGGACGCTATGGGAGCGTGGGACCGCGAGAGGTTGAAGAGTTGGGTGTGACTGCCTCGCAAATAGAGGGTCGGGGTAATCCACTCAAGGGAATCTCCCCCAAGACCCAGAATCGCCACTCTCCCGCTGCGCACGGCCTCATCGACACCACGGTCACGCGCGATAGCACGATAGAAGCCGAGGCAGAACGCGATTGCCGCGACGTCACTGATCTCGAACTGCATGGCTGTGACACTGCTGACGCCGCCGCGGATGAGCGAGGCCGCGGTGCCGGAGAACATGTCGGCGCTGCCCGAGGTGGAGGACTCGCAGGCGTTGAGCACAACCAGTCTCGGCATGGGTTGAGACTCACGCAGCAGGTCGACGAAGCTCTCGGCGCTGACACGGTGGACACGCCCCGATTCACTCTCAAGGGCGAGTACACCTTCCTCGCGCCCTACGTCGAAGTTACCGTGGCCGATGAAATGGACGACATGCCAGCTTTTGGAGAGCAAGGCGTCCTGCAGGTCCGGCCAGGTGGTGTGCTCGAGCCAGCGCAGAACAACAAGCCCACTCGTGGTTAGGGTCGCGAGGGCTCGCTCGAGGTCTTCCTTCTCCTTGACGACATCAAGCTCGCCAAGCTCCCGCGGCGAGGCGACGAGTGCGAGGATCCGCAACGGGAGTCGCACTGTCAGGGGCGGTGGCGGTGGAGCCGAAGGGACGGGTACATGTCGCACAAGTGGCTCGCGGCGGCACACGTAGCTCTCCACAGCTTCGTCGAACATGCACTCCCACGGTAGGGCGGCGATTTCGGGGTCATTCAGGCGCAGAACCATCCGAAGCGGATCCTCACGTTCGGTTGCGACTGCGCAGCTTGCTCGATACACCCCTGCGACTGGTTGCTGGGAAAACAAGGCTTCGAAGAGCTTCCGTCCAACGCCTCGCACGCGTGCCTCGCCGTGGCTGAGCAGCCTGCGGCTCGGCACCGAGGATGCGAGCAGGGTTTGCTGGGAATCCCCTAGTCGCTCAATCAAGCTGGACGGCTCTTAGGTCAAAGGTGGCTGACGCTTCACCCCCCGGGAGATTTGACCTGGACCCTGTAGTTGCCAGGTGTGCCGGAGCCGCTGATCTCGATGTCGAGGATGCTTGCCACGTGACGACCCCTCCTTCACCCTGACTGTGAGCCTAACGAGCACTGGCGTGACGATTTGGACTACTACTTCCCGACGAGACCTGGAGGCACGCTGTAGCTGACTTGATCGAATACCCACTGGATGGCGGCGGCAGTGTGCTGGTTGCTGTCGCCGGGCTTGGCGGGACAGACGTCGTCACCTGTGGGGGTTGAGGGACATCCGCCCGAGATCCGGCGCTAAGGACTGAATGGCGAGCGGTGTTGGCCGTCGGTGATTTCATGTCGAGCGTGATCGATGAGGGCGGCTACGGCCGGTTCGG
>JADGPN010000636.1 GCA_017882465.1 Solirubrobacteraceae bacterium | reverse complement strand
AGCGCCTCGAACGCGCCCTGGTGAGTCCCACACACTCCTGCCAGGGAGCCCGCAGCGCTCGGGGCCTACTCAGCGGGCGCTCGAACGATCGCGGCGAACGAGCCGGCCCCCAGGAGCGACGCCGCTGGCTCCTCCCGATCGCCGAGCACCAGGCTTTCGATGCCGCCAGTCACGGGGTCGAACTGGACGTCGGTGACCGTACCCAAGTCGTTGCCCATGTCGCTGAGGGCGCGTTTGCCGACCAGATCGAGCTTCCCGTCAGCGGCCGCGCGCTCGCGATCGTCGCGCGGCGAATATTGAGCGCTCTCGTCGGCGACCATGACCGCGTCCGGCCCGAACCCGCTGACTTGCTCCCAGTCGATCAGGAGCGCCTTGCGGCCCTTGCCCACGACCAGCGACGCCACCTGCCGTCGCTTGACGTCGATCACGACGTGGGCGAGATTGCCGAGCTCCTCGGCACTCGTCCGGCTGACCACCTTCCGCCCCGAAGCGGCAGCGAACCGATCGCTCATCGGATGCCCAGTCTGGAGCGGAACTCGTCCACCGCCGCGCCCAACCCGACCAGGTCGTCCTCGACGAACTCCTTCGTCGCCTCTGGCACGACCAGCGCGCTGCCCGACACTGCCAACTGGGCGGGCAGCGGGATGTATCCAGTCCCGCCGGCTGCCGTGTCGATCTCGTAGCCGACCACCTCTCCATTGCTTCCCACCAGGACCACGACGTCCCGTACTTTGCCGAGGCTCGTTCCTTGCTCGGTCAGCACCTCGTCGCCGGTCACGTCCCGGCCGGAAGGTGGAGCGCCGACGTCCGCCGGCGCGTCCTCCGGCAGGATCAGGCTGGTCTCATCCTCGACCATCACGGCGTCACGGCCGATCGCGTGGATCGTCTCAGCGGGAAGCACCTCGCGACACCGGCCGGCCAGGAAGCCGCGCTTGTTGAGCGTGAGGCCGACGACGCGCCCGGCTTCCGGGCTGTAGATCACGTCGCGGACCTCAGCCACATCCTCACCGCCGCTGATCGTCACCACCGGCAGGCCCCGGATCGCCGACCCGGTGACGAGCAGCCTCACCGCTTCCTCCGCGTGGCGATCACACCGCCCGCCCGCCGACGCCGCCGGACAAAGACGCCAACCAGCACGACGAGGACGACCAACACCAGCACAACGATTAGCCACGCCACGGCGCTCACTGCAAACCTCCGATCTGCCCGGATAAACCTCCGATCTGCCGGATACTAACCACGAGGAGATCCGCGAACAGCGCACCCCAGCCGCAGCGCGAGCCAGCACGACCCGCGATCGCACGCCACACGACGAGCGGCGTATCCAGCTTCGACTACCAGCGAGCGTAACCGCCGACCCTCGCCTGACTTCCGCCTTCGGCGCTGAGCAGGCGTCTGAGACTACCCGACGAAGTCCCGGCGACACAGCCGGTCTGGAACGCCAGGAGTCACGCGGACTGACCCGGCAACGGCTGCCCCTATGCCCCGCGATGCAGCACTCCAGCTCCCTTTCCGCACGTCTTGTTCGCTATTTCTCCCCCCACCCTTCGGCGTGTTGGGCGGCTTTGAGTGAGAGTGTTTCGAGTTCGCTGAGGAGTTCGCGTAGGCGGCGGTTGTTCTCGAACCAGGGGCGGTAGCGGTCGGCCTGTTGGGGGTGAGGCGGCGGGTCTGGGTCTTGCCGGCGATCTTGCGGGTCCAGGTGATGTAGGGGCCGTGCAGGTGGGGCGGGTTGGCGTGGCAGGCGCAGCGTGGTTTGCCGCAGCGGTTCATGACGGTGTTCAGGCTGCCGGGCAGCATGGGCCCGATCTGCGTGATTTGGGTCAGTAGTTCTCGGCGGCGGCGTTCTGGTTGTGACGGCTTGGGAGGCATCGTGGCTCGGTCATCTCGTCTATCCGAGAGTATATGTACTGTCGGACGGGTGAATGTTCCTGAGGATGCCGCCGGCCCGTTCGAGCTGGCGTCCACCCAGCTCGGCGCGTTGCCGGTGATCGGCCAGTTCCTTGGCCGGATCGATCTGGCGGGCACGCTCGCGCGTCACCTGCCCGCGGGGGATGCGCGCACGACGCTGTCGGCCGCGACCGCGATCGGTGTGCTGGTCTGCAATCTGTGCGTGGCGCGCGAGCCGCTCTACGGCCTGGCCGGTTGGGCTGCCGGGTTCGAGCCGGCGCTGCTGGGCCTTGTTGAGGGGGAGGCGGGGTTGCTCAACGACGACCGCGTCGGCCGCGCGCTGGATCAGCTGTTCGACGCCGATCGCTCCTCGCTGCTGTGCGAACTGGTCCTGCGAGCGGTCCGCGAGTTCGGGATCGACTGCTCGCAGCTACACAACGATTCCACGTCGCTGGTGCTGCACGGTGACTACGACGCTGCGGACGGTCATCAGCGTGGCGGCAAACCGACCGTCCTGGCGGCACGCGGGCATTCCAAGGATCATCGTCCCGATCTCAAGCAGCTCGTGCTGATCTTGACCGTCACCGCTGACGGAGCGGTCCCGCTGACCCATCGCCTCGCCGCGGGGAACATGAACGACGATCGCACTCACATCGAGACGTGGGACGAGCTGCGGACACTGACCGGCCGCGCGGGGTTCCTCTACGTCGCCGATTCGAAGTTGTGCACGCGTGAGCAGATGAGCCACATCGACTGTGAGGGCGGACGGTTCGTGACCGTGCTCCCCAGAACGCGCCGCGAGGACGGCCAGCTCCGCGATTGGATGACCACCGCGACCCCCGAGTTCACCGAGGCAGCACGCCGGCCGGGCAAGCGCCAGGGCGACCCTGAGCAGGTCTGGCAGGTCGCGCCCGCCCCGTTCCCATCCAGCGAGGGACACCGGATCGTGTGGGTGCACTCCAGCGCCAAGCAGCAGCGCGACGAGACCGCCCGCCATGAACGGATCCAGCGCACCCTCGCCGCTCTCGCCGAGCTC
>JADGPN010000635.1 GCA_017882465.1 Solirubrobacteraceae bacterium | reverse complement strand
CGCCCGCGGTGTCGAACAGGTCCTTGACCGCCAGCCGGACACCGCCGACCGTCGGCTCTAGAAGGCTCCTGAAGAAGTGAGGTTTTGAAAGGCTGCGCCCGCGAGGGGTGCCGCGAGTCGGGGTGCTTGGGGCGGGCCGGTGCTCAGGGTTGTTGGGCCAGTCGGGGGTCGCGGCGCTCCGCAGCGGCTTATCAGATGCGTTTCAGGCCGGTTCGGGGTGGCCGGGAGCGGGTCATGCGATCCCGGTGGCGAGGTGATGTCCGATCGGGTTGAGGTTGACCAGCGCGGCCGCCCAAGTGGCTTGCAATCGGGCTTTGTCGCTGCCGATGTAGCGGCTTTTGCGCGCACCGTAGCGGTGAGCCATCAAACCGAGCAGTCGCTCGATCCTGGGTCTGGTGTGCCGCAGGTGCGCGGCGGTCGCGGGATCGTTGAGCGCTTGACGGGCGGCGATCATCAGCTCTTCGTGCTCGCCGAGAGCGATCTGCCGGTTCGCCCGCCCGGGGCAGCACCGGTCCTTCAGCGGGCAGTCGCCACACAGCGCCCGCGGGAAGCGCACGCTGCGGGACCCGTTCTCGGAGGTCGTGATCGTCGCGGTCTGCCCGGCCGGGCAGCTCACCGTCCCAGCGATCGGATCGATACTGAAGTCGCGCTTGCCGAGGCGGTCCTCGAGGACGGTGCCTTCCGGGACGGGCGCGAGCACGTCGACATTGCGCTCAGCGAGCTCTGAGCGCACGACACCGTTGCCATACGCGGTGTCGCCGAGGATCCGGTCCGGGCGATGCTCCGGCGGCTGCTGGTCGATCAGATGCTTCGCCTGAGGGCCGTCGCTCTCACCGCCTGGGGCGACGTGCACGCTCGTGATCAACGCGACCGTGCTGTTCGTAACCGCAGCGGACAGCTTGTACCCATCAAACCGCGATTGGGAACTCTTGCGCCCATGCTGCATCTCCGGATCGATCGTCGAGATGATCCGACCGGACCTGGTCCCGCGATGCAGCCGCGGAACGCCGTCCTGGTCGACATCGAAGTCCTGCCCGACCAGATCCCGCAACAACTCATACGCGGCCGTGACCGGCTCGTCATCCAACAACCCATCAGCCTGCTCGACCGCGAGCAGCGCCCGCTGCGCGTCATGCGCCACCCGGGTCAGCATCCGCTCCCGCTGCGCCTTGATCCGCCACTGACAGTCCGGCTTCTCACCCGGCCGCGCGTAGTCGAACTCCAACCCAGCGACCAGCCGCCCACCAGCATCCGGGTCAACAGCGGTGACCGCGTCGATCAACTTCCGCACACCAAACCGGACCAGCCTGACCGTGTCCTGTGTCGCGGCCGCGCCGAGCATCGGTGTCGAATCCACGATCTGCTCGACCGTCCCGTCCAAGAGCCCCAGCTCCCGGGCGAGCCGCAGCGTGTTCTCCAACGCCAGTCCTTCCTTCTTGTGCAGCAACAACCTGGCGCGGAACTTCGTCAACGATGTGGGATGCCACCCGTGATGATCGACCGGCAACCCCAACGCGACCTTCCACCGCAAATCCCAGCCCACGCACTCCATCGCCTGCTCATCCGACACCCCGGTCCGGTGCTGCAACAACAACACCTTCGCCAACTGCGACGGCGGGATCGACGGGCGACCCATCCGCTCCGCATAACACTCCACGAAATCTGAATCGCGAACGATCCGATCCCCATGCTCCGCCAACAACGCGAAGAACGACCCCTCCGGCAGCGGCCCCATCACCACCGCCGCGTCAAACAACCCCACCTGAGCCGACCGAGACTTGAGCATGCCCACAATGGTCTTAAAGCCGCCGGACAGACCCCCGACTTTTTCAGTGGTCTCCTAGGAGCGCGCGTCGGCAGGCAGGCTGACGAGCTGGGCGCTTTGTTCCCACAGGCTCCGTGCGAGGTTGTCGTCCTGGGCCTGGTCGCTGGGGGCGACCACCTGTTCGTCTTCGATGTACTTCCCGGTGAGGGCGGCGGCGTCGTCGGATAGGGCGAGCCACACCAGCGAGTGGGCGCCGCGCTCCGGGGAGCGGAGGAAGGGCGCACCCAGCGTAGCGATGACTTTCCAGATTCCGTTTTCGTTCTTGGCGAAGCCGGTGCGAACGACGCCGGGGTGAAAGCAGTTGGCGTTCAGTTCCGGCGCACGCCTGGCCAGCTCGCGGGTGAACAGGATGTTGCACAGCTTCGAGGTGCCGTACACGCGTGGCGAGTAGGACTTCTCCGATTGCAGGTCGTCGAGGTCCAGGCGCCCGGACCGGTGGGCGCCGGACGCGGTGGTCACGACGCGGCCGCCGGCAAGGCGATCTCGCAGCAGGTTAGTGAGCAGGAACGGCGCGAGATGGTTCAGTGCGAAGGTCTGCTCGAAGCCCTCCGGGGTCTCCTTGCGCGAGGCGAACAGTGCCCCAGCATTGTTGGCAAGGACATCGACGTGCTCGTGGCGCCCGCGGATCTCGTCGGCCAGTATCCGGACGTTGGACATCAGCGCCAAGTCGGCGACGTGCCCGTGGACCCGCCCGCCGCCACCGGCCGCCGTCGCTTCTTCAGCGACCGACCTCACGCGCTCGGGATCGCGTCCGACGAGTGCGACTTCGGCTCCTCGCCGGGCGAGTTCGATCGCAGCGGCTCGCCCGATGCCGCGAGTGGCCCCGGTGAGCACGACGACGGTCACCCAGCTGACCTTACCTTGCAGCCAGACGCAGGCACGCTCGCAAAGCCACTCTCTTTTCCATCCGTGGACCGGTAAACGAACGCGGTGGAGGTCGTCGGCGACCTCGCACTGAGGTACCGCAGAGCTCGCGGCCGGACTCGGTCGTCCGACACACCGACGCAAGCTACATCTCCTCGGGACCCGTCACCCGATCGAAGGAGGACTCCTCGGAAACCGGGCTTTCCCTTCTCCTCGCCAAGAGCCGGCGCGTCGTCGGC
>JADGPN010000634.1 GCA_017882465.1 Solirubrobacteraceae bacterium | reverse complement strand
TGGCGGCCTGGATCAGCTCGAGGACGAAATTGGCGGCGACCTTGTCTTGGTCAAGGGGCAGACCGACTCCGAGCGGCTATTCGCGCTGATCACTCGCGAGACACGTCGGCATGACGGCAGCGTCCACCAGGGAATCGTCGCCGCAGCCAGGTGGGTGGCCGAACACCTGCCCGTGTACGCGCTGAACCTGATCCTGACGACCGATTCCGAGCTGTTCGCGCTGCGCTACCCCGGAACCCACGCCTTGTACGTACTTGATCGTGCCGCCGGCGGCCAGAGCGGCGCACAGCCGTTGCATCACCGAAGCAGCCTCGGCATGCGCGTGCACTCCGAAGAGGCCGCACAACGACCGGTAATCGTGCTCGCCAGCGAGCCGATGGACGGCGACTCCGACTGGCGAGCGCTCACCTCCGGCGAACTGCTCCACGTCGACGCGGAACTCAAGATCAGCTCCACGATCGTCCTGCCCGAGTCGCCAGCTCACCCCCTCAACTCGAGCGACCTCAACCGCCATCAGCTCGCCTCACACCCAACCGGCGCGCGGTGAGCCAGAGCGGGGAACACCTCAAACCGGGACAGCTCGGCACCGCGGATCTGACAGCCTCGACGGTCGCGAACATCGGGCCGGGGATCGACTTCTACTTCGCGTTCGGAGTGATCGCGGTATCCGCCGGTGTCGCCGCCCCGCTGACGATCCTTGCCGCCGGTGTGGCCGTCGTCTTCCTCGCCTTCACGGTGGCTGAGTTCACCAAGGCGGAGCCTTCGGCGGGGAGCTTCATCACCTATGTCGAGAGCGGGCTGGGCCCGAGAGCCGGTGTCGCGACGGCGCTGCTTGTCACCGTCGGCTATGTCGTCGCGATGGCGGGGGTGTTCACCATGGCGGGCGGGATGCTGGCGATGACCCTCGCTCACTACTCATCGTGGCATCTCCCCTGGGGGCCGTTGACCGTCGTGCTGACTGTCGGCGCGATCTCGCTGACGGTGCGCGGCGTCAGGCTTTCGACCGTCGCAGTAGGCGTGGCGGTCGTTGTGCAGGTCGCGGTCATGGTCGTGGTCTGCGTCGTTGTCCTCGTCGAGGAGCGCGGTCATCTTTCCGGCGCGCCGTTTTCCTGGGCGCACCTATCGGGCGGACTGGCCGGCCTGTCCGCAGGCTTTCCGCTCGCGCTCTACATGTTCATCGGCTGGGAGAACGGGCCGGCCCTCGCCGAAGAGTGCCGCGACCCGCGGCGGACGGTCCCGAGAGCCCTCTTTGTCTCGGTTGCGATCGGCGCCGCTCTGTTTGTCTTTTTCGCCTACGCAACCGTCACCGGCTTCCACTACGACGTCTCGTCGATCGGGCGCTCCTCGGTCCCGTTCCTCACCGTGGCCGACCACTACCTGAGCGGCTGGGCCGTCCTGGCCTGGGTCGCCGGGATCGTCTCCGTGCTCGCGGCCCTGGTTGCCGGAACGAACTCTCAAGCTCGCATGCTCTTCGACGGCGGCCGAACAGGGCTTCTCCCCGCATGGCTCGGCCACGTTCGCCACCGGACGAACACGCCGGTCAATGCGCTGCTGCTCATGGCGACGGCAGGCCTTGGGATCATCGGCGTCTGGTGGGTCGCTCACCTGATCGGAGGGGACACAGGATCGATGAACCCGGTCGGCCTCTACGCGGAATGCTCGACGATGGGCACGATCGTGATCCTCTTCGTCTACTTCCTGACCACGCTCTCACTCCCATTTTTCATGTGGCGTCGCCACCGGAAAGCGTTCTCCCCTCTCCGCCACGTCGCGATCCCGCTCATCGGATCGCTCACGCTCATCGTTCCGTTCGTCGAGTTGTGCAAGCCCGGGCAGCCCGCGCCCTACAGCGAGTTCCCCTTCGTCGCACTGGCGATCGTCGCGGCGGCCGCCGCGACTGCCTGCCTTGTCGTGCACCGCCACCCATCAACAGCTCGCGCGAAGGAACGGCACTCTGAGTCTCATAGGATGAGCGGACGATGATCCTCGAGGAACTGAGGCGTCTTACGACCTGGGGGGAGCGCCACAGGCGGCTGGCGAGCCGTCTCCTGCTCGTGCTGACCCTGACCGCGGTCATCGATGGGATCGGAACGGTACTCGTCTACTTCCTCGAGCGGAACGTGGCGCAGACGGACATCCACTCTCTGTTCGACGCGTTCTTTTTCACCACGGTGCAGCTCTTGACGGTCTCGTCCCAGATCAAGAATCCGCTCAGCGTTTCCGGCCGCGTTGTCGACATTTTCCTCGAAATATGGGCCGTGCTCGTCGTCGCCGGTTCGGCAGGCGCGATCGCCAGCTTCTTCCAGACCGGCGACTCGGAGTAACTCGGAGGCCGACGGGGCGTCCCTTCCGCCCACGGGTTGGGCAGTTGGCGATGTCTGCGTCCGGACGACCATCACGGCCGTCTGTAGTAAGCGGCGGGCGTGATCGGGGCTGGCACTGATGCCCGCTGGGTCGACGGTGCTAGAGTGGACTTTGTAACGTTGAGTACAAGCGTGGTGCTTTGGTCGGAGTCTTAATAGGTGCTTTGGTCGGAGTCTTCATAAACGACTCCCCCGCTTTCCGGCCGTAGTCCTCGGTCGGAGCCCGGTCGGCAAACATCCCCGCCGACGTTGGAGCTTTCGAGTTGAACGGCTATCTGAGAAAGGCTGAGAGCCAATGCTTGCTTTCACAATTTTCGGAACAGGCGGGATCGTCGCGATCCTGATCCTCGCCCTCATCATCGCCGCACTCATCTACGTCGTCCGCCGCGCATAACGCAGCCCGCGCGACTGACCGCGACGACGCGAGACGTGAAGGCGGTCAGGTCACGAACGATTCGCCGCATCGCAATGAACGATTCGTACACCTAGAGCCAGAGGAGAGAGAAATGCCAAAGAGCGGAAAGGTCACCGAGGCCAAGGGACGCATAGAAGAGGCGGCCGGAGCG
>JADGPN010000633.1 GCA_017882465.1 Solirubrobacteraceae bacterium | reverse complement strand
ACCAGCCCGGATTATGCCGACTCCCTCACCGCGATCACCACCCCCAGAGCGCGCTTCCAACCCCATATCGGCATAACACGGACGTCGGCATAATGTGTCGCGGTGATCAGCCGCCATTCTGAGAGCGCGGCGGATCTGCCTCGTCGCTGGAACTGGTTGATCCGCCGGTTGTGCTTGGTTTGAGCGAACACGGGCTCGACCATCGCCTTGCGTCTTCGGTAAAGCCCGCCGCCGTAGTCACCGGCGAGCACGGTGCGCATGAAGGCGTAGCGGCCGCCGTCCCAGCCCCGGCGGGGTGTGTCGCGCTTGCCGGCATCGGGCGGGATCAGGACCTGGGTGCCCATGCTCACTACCTGGTCGATCTGCTGCTCATGCCAGTAGCCGCTGTCGGCAACCGCGACCCCAGGCGCCTCGCTCACACCTACCTGCTCAAGCTCGCGTCGGGTGGCCTTGACCATCGGCTCGAGCTGGCCGAAGTCTGGTGAGGTGAGCGTGACCTCGGCAGCGAGCACGATCTGATGCTCGTTCACGGCGGCCTGCACGTTGTAACCCTGGGTGTAACTGCGCGGCGTCTTGACGTTCCGCGAATCAAGATCGGTTGTGTTGATCTTCCCGGCTGGCGTCTCGGGCGGCTCGTATGGTTTTGGCGGGCAACTGAGCCGTCGGCCTTGCGTGTCCCGACCGTGTGCTCGGTAGTGCTCATAGGCCTCGTTCGCTTCGCGCTCGACTCGTAGGTTCTCCTGCAGGCGACGCTCGCACTCGAGCAGGCGCTCCGGCCGCGACCTTGGGATAGGATGTGCCGCGCGACGGCGGTGCTCATCGAGCTGGTGGCGCGCCTCACGCAACCACCCTTCACGCCCATCGGCCCGAGCGACGATCACCTCGGGGTCAAAGCACGAGCTTCACACCCTGCGACTCCGCATCAACCGTCTCCGTGTTCGTGTCTTGCCCGCCTGCACGCTCGCGCGCGAGCTTCTGCTTGGCCTCACGCAGCGCAGCATGTCGCCCCTCACGCGTCCGCAAATGCTCAGGCAGCTCATCGCCACGGGCATCCCCGTAGAGCTCGTCCTCGGCAGCGTCAACGTCGCCCGCCTCCTTCAGGATCTCCCGCGCGAGCTGCTCATAGTCGAGGTTGCAGTGATGCGAGGCGTTTGCATGAAGCTTCGTGCCGTCGATCGCGATCACCCCGACCTTCACCAACCCCGCCTGCTTGCACAACCCCAGCACCGAGCTGAACAGCTCAGCCAGCGCGTCCTCGTGGCGCGCACGGAACCTAGCGATCGTCGCGTGATCGGGCTTCTGCTGAGCAGCGATCACCCGGTAAGCGACGTCCTCCACGCACTTGCGCTCGATCCCCCGCGAAGAGCGCTGTCCCTTCGCATACGCGTAGAGCAACAATGCGACCAGGTGGATTCAACTGGTGGTCGCAACGCCTGACGATGAGGAGTTGCTATGCCGAGGAGAAACCGGGCGTGGGGTCGTGCCGCTGCAGCTGGAACGCGTTGGGGTGGACGTCCGCCTGCGGGGCGGCGGGAGCATCGGGTCCGGTTCTGGGAAGCGATCGCTCGAGGTGCATCAAGCGAGAAGGCTGCGGTCGAGGCGGGTGTGTTGCCGAGCATTGGTGTCCGGTGGTTCCGCAAGGGTGGCGGCATGCCGCCTCTCACCCTCGTGTCCGTGTCCGGGCGTTATCTGTCGTTCACCGAGCGGGAGGAGATCGCGGTCCTGCTCGCCCGTGGTTCTGGGGTGCGAGAGATCGCGCGTCAGCTCGGCCGTGCGCCGTCGACGATCTCCCGAGAGTTGCAACGCAATGCCGCGATCGGACGTGGCCGCGTTGAATATCGAGCCTCGACCGCCCAGAGACACGCTGAGCGTCGCGCTCAACGTCCCAAGCCGGCGAAGCTCGCGGTGAATGCGCAGCTGCGGGCTTATGTGCAGGATCGGCTTTCTGGCACGGTGCAGCGGCCTGATGGGAGCGTCGCTGGTCCAGATATCGCATGGCGGGGGCGGCGTCAGGGACCGCGAAAGGATCGCCGTTGGGGACAGTGCTGGAGCCCGGAGCAGATCTCTGCCCGGTTGCGCCTGGACTTCCCCGATGATGAATCGATGCGCGTGTCCCATGAGGCGATCTATCAGTCGCTCTATATCCAGGGCCGCGGAGCGCTGCGCCGGGAGCTGACCGCTTGTCTTCGGACCGGTCGAGCGCTGCGGGCTCCCAGAAATCGGACGTCGAAGGGCAACCGGAGCTTCGTGACGGACGAGCTGTTGATCAGCGAGCGGCCGGCTGAGGTTGATGACCGGGCTGTGCCGGGTCACTGGGAGGGCGACTTGATCCTCGGTGTGGACCGGTCTGCGATCGGGACTTTGGTAGAGCGCTCAAGCCGGTTCACGATGCTGTTGCATCTCCCGCCGATCGAGGGTCACAACAGCCCAAGAGTGAAGAGCGGCCCGCCGATCACGGGTGCCGGCGCCGGGGCCGTTCGTCATGCGATCGCTGACACGATCGGGACCCTTCCCGAACAACTTCGGCGGTCCTTGACCTGGGACCAGGGCATCGAGATGGCCCAGCACGTGCAACTACGGGTCGACACCGGTCTACAGATCTACTTCTGCGATCCACGAAGCCCGTGGCAGCGCGGCACCAACGAGAACACCAACGGGCTGCTGCGCCAGTACTTCCCCAGAGGCACCAACCTCGCCCGCCACAGCGCCGAGGAGCTCGAGGCGGTCGCGGCAACGTTGAACAGTCGGCCACGAAAGACACTCGGGTGGAAAACCCCGGCTGAGGCGCTCACCGAGTACCTGACCGCCGCGGCCTGACCGCCGCCTGCAACACCCCACGCGTGAGGACCACCGAACCGGCGCCCCGAGGGGATGTCGGACGGTCGCGCGCGGCTATCGCCGTTCCGGCCCGCCCTCCGGGCGAGCCTCCACG
>JADGPN010000145.1 GCA_017882465.1 Solirubrobacteraceae bacterium | reverse complement strand
CCCAGCCCGAACGCCGCGATGATGGTGGTGTCGGTCGACCGATCCGAGAAGGAGGTGGTCAAGTACGACCAGCCCCAGATCGAGCGGCTCGTGGCCCAGGGGGTCCACGGCCCGGTCAAGGCCTACATCACCGGCCAGCCGGCGCTCGATCGGGCGCTCAGAGACGCCTCGATCTCCAACCTCCGCCAGACGGAGCTGATCACGGTCGGCATCCTCTTGCCGATCGTGGCCACGGCGTTCAACCTGCTCGTCGCGGCCGCTACCTTCGGCGTGCTGCAGCTGCTGTTCGGTGGCACCAAGCCGCTGCTCGGGGGGCCCGGCTACATGGATCCGATGTCGATCATCGGTCTGTTCACGATCGTGTTCAGCATCTCGGTCATCTACGGGGCCGTGCTGCTGATGCGCACGCGTGAGGTGTTGATGACGGGCGGCCGCAACGGACACTCCGTCCGAGTGGCACTGCGGGACACCGCGGCGGCGTCCACCGGAGCCGGCCTGGTGATGGCGGCGGCACTGATCCCGTTCGCCACCACCAACCTGATCAACGTGCGCCAGTTCGGGATCGGCGTCGCGGTGGCGATCCTGATCGACGTCCTGATCGTTCGCCCCGTGCTGCTGCCCGCCGCGATCGCGGTGCTCGGGAAGGTCGGGTGGTGGCCGACGAGAGCGCCGGCCCCGAGCGGGCCGACCGCGCCCTCCAGCCGCCGGGCCAGTCGCGCACATGTCCCCCGGCTCCATCCCACCGGCACGGCGCACTGACCCGAGGGACAGAACCATGAACCCCACCACCCTCGGATCCACCGCGGGAAAGCGGCTCGAGCCGCAGAACCTCGGCCAGATGGTGTTCGACGCAGCCGAGCGCCACGGCGGCACCGCCCTGCTCTTCCAGGAGCGGGGCCGCCCGGCCTCGCTCTCCTACTCCGAGCTCGGCCGCCGCAGCAGCGAGATCGCCCGTGGCCTGATGGCCCACGGCATCGAGGCCGGGGATCGTGTCGCGATCCTCGCCCTGACCTCGGCCGAGTGGACGCTGGCCGACTACGGCTCGCTGTGCGCCGGCGCGGTGGTGACGCCGATCTACCACACCAACTCGCCCGAGGAGTGCGCCTACGTGCTGGCCCACTCCGAGGCGAGGCTCGTGTTCTGCGAGGACGACGACCAGGCCGCCAAGATCCGCCGGATCCGCGCCAGCTGCCCGAAGCTGGAGTGGATCGTGCTGATGAGCGGCGACGCCGACGACGCGATCACGGTGGAGGAGCTGCGCGAACGAGGCGCAGAGCTGCCCACCGAGGCGGTGGAGCGGCGACTGGCGGAGATCAGGCCCGACGACCTGGCCACGCTCGTCTATACGTCGGGCACAACGGGACCGCCCAAGGGCTGCATGCTCAGCCACGCCAACCTGCTCGCCACCACGAGGATGTACGTCCAGCAGCTCGGCCTCGGCGAGACGCACACGCTCTACCAGTTCCTGCCGCTGGCCCACGTCCTGGCCCGCGTGGCGCAGGCGGTGGCGATCAGCGCGGGCGCGCGGATCGCCTACTGGAGTGGCGACGCGACGAAGATCGTGGACGAGCTCTCGGAGCTCTCACCAACCCACTTCCCGGCGGTCCCGCGGATCTACGAGAAGGTGCACGGCGCCGTGATGGGCAAGGTGCAGGACGGGCCGGCGCTCAACCGCGCGCTATTCAGCTGGGCCCTGCGCCATGGCGCCACAGGGCGCCGGGCCGCACGCGAGGGACGCCCGCTCAGTCGCACCGGCCAGGCCCAGTACCGGCTGGCCGACGGGCTGGTGCTCGGGAAGGTCCGCGACCTGTTCGGCCGCGAGCTGCAGATCGCGCTCGTCGGCGCAGCGCCGATCGGCCGCGAGCTGCTGGAGTTCTTCGATGCCTGCGGCGTGTTGGTGCTGGAGGGCTACGGACTCACCGAGACCTGCGCCGCGGCGACGCTCAACACCGAGACCGCGGTCAGGTTCGGATCGGTGGGCAAGCCGCTTCCCGGCACCGAGGTCTCGGTCGCCGACGACGGCGAGATCCTGATCCGGGGCCCGCACGTGTTCGGTGGTTACTACCTGGATCCAGCCGCGACCAGGGAGGCCCTCTCCCCCGACGGGTGGCTGCGCACGGGCGATCTGGGTCAGATCAGCGCCGAGGGCTTCGTCTCGGTCACCGGCCGCAAGAAGGACCTGATCATCACCTCGAGCGGCAAGAACATCACCCCGGTCAACATCGAGAACCAGCTCCGTGAGAGCCGCTTCGTCACCGAGGCCATCGTCTACGGAGACAACCAGCCGTACCTCGTGGCCGCCCTGACGCTCGACCCGGAGGAGGCCGGCAAGGTGGCGCTGCGCCACGGCACCCAGACCGACCGGGCCACGCTCGCCGCCGACCCCGATGTGCGCGCGGAGCTCCAGAAGGAGGTGGACGCCGTCAACGCCAGGCTGGCCAGAATCGAGCAGGTCAAGCGCTTCGCGATCCTCGATACCGACCTCAGCCAGGCCGGAGGCGAGCTCACCCCGACACTCAAGGTCAAGCGCGCGATCGTCTACGAGAAGTGCGCCGACGTATTCACCGGGTTGTACGCGAAGGAGGAGCAGCGATGAGCGCAGGAAGACTGAGCACCGCGGATGCAGCCTGGCTGCACATGGACCGCCCGACCAACCTGATGGTCATCAACTCGGTGATGCTGTTCGACGAGCCGGTCGACTGGCAGCGCTACAAGGAGGTCCTCCAGACGCGGCTCGTGGATCGCTACCCGCGGTTCCGCCAGCGGGTGGTCGAGAGCCGGATCCCGCTCCGCCCTCCGAGCTGGCAGGACGACCCGGAGTACGGGCTCGAGCAACACGTTCACCACCTCGGCCTGCCCGCGCCCGGCGACCGCTTCGCGCTGCAGGACCTGGTCGGCGACCTGATGACGATGCCGCTGGACCGCAACCGGCCGCTGTGGAACGTCTACCTGATCGACGGCTTCGGCGAGGGTTCGGCCGTGATCACCCGCATGCATCACTGCATCGCCGACGGGATCGCACTCGCCCAGGTGATGCTGTCGCTGACCGACGCCGCGCCCGGGGCCGCGCGCCCGATGGAGCCCGAGGCCACGCGGGCGCCGTCCCGGGGGCGCCTCGCGGCGCTGACCGCCCCCTCGGCGGCTGCGCTCTCCGGCGCCGTCCACGCCGGGACCGTCGTCGCCCGCCAGAGCGCCCACATCGCCACCTCGCCGAGGCATGCCGTCAAGCTGGCCGGCGCAGTCGGGCGTGACGCCAAGACCGCCGTCCGGCTGCTGCTCACACCAGCCGACGCGGCCACCGCGTTCAAGGGCGACCAGGGGGTCCGCCGCCGCGTCGCGTGGACACACTCGCTGTCGCTGGAGTCGATCAAGCAGACGGCGCATCGTCACGACGCGACCGTCAACGACGTGCTGCTCGCGGCCGTCAGCGGCGCGCTGCGCCGCTACCTGCAGACTCACGACAGCCCCATCGGCGAGATCCAGGCGATGGTGCCGGTCAACCTCCGGCCGCTCGACGAGCCGGTCCCGCGGGAGCTCGGCAACAAGTTCGGGCTCGTGTTCCTGCCCTTGCCGGTGGGAACCAGCGGCAGCTACCGCCGCCTGATTGAGGTGCGCGAGCGGATGCAGGAGATCAAGGACGGACGTGACGGCCCGGTCTCCTACCGCATTCTCAGCGCCCTCGGTCTCACGCCGGTGCCGGTGGAGAAGCGGATCGTCGATGTGTTCTCCGGCAAGGGCACCGCCGTGATGACGAACGTGCCCGGACCGCCCGAGCCGGTGTACCTCGCCGGGACGCCGGTGCGCACCGTGCTCGTCTGGGCGCCCACCTCCGGGCACATCGGAATGAGCGTCAGCATCTTCAGCTACCGCGGCCAGGTCACGGTCGGCCTGATGGTCGACTCGGAGCTGGTCCCCAACCCCGAGGAGATCGTGACCCAGCTCGAGCGCGAGCTCGAAACGCTCACCCACCTGGCCCACGGAGGCGCCGTCACGCGGCGCTCCCGGCGCGATCGCCGCATCCCCGCAGTGAAGGAGTGACGCCGGGGCACAAGAACGGGTCAAGGTCGTCCTGACCTCGCTCACCGGACACTCGTTTCGCCGGGCAATCCGGGCCTCCGTTTGGGGGCTCGGATCTTCCTACACCAACAGCCGCTCCAGCAGATACAGGTAGGCCAGCAGCGAGCGCGGCCCCAGGAACTGGTCGCGCACGCGCTCCTGGGCCGCGGCCCCCATCGATGCGGCGGCAGCGGGATCGAGGAGCAGCATGGTGACCGCGGCGCCGTATTCGGCCAGATCGGTCGGGTCGTCGAGCAGCACGCCGCTGACCCCGTCCTCGATCTGATCCTGAATGCCGCCGATGCGACTGGCCACGACCGGCCGGCCCTTCCACATCGCCTCGGCGACCGTGAGCCCGAACCCCTCGGCGAGGCTCTTCTGGACGACAACCGCGGCGCCCCTCTGCAGCGCGTTGACCATCGCGGCGTTCTCCTCGGCGTCGGTGAGCGGCAGCATCGCGAGGTGGATGCGCGCGCGCACGTCGGGTGGGAGCTCATCCAGGTGCGAGAGGACCTCGTTCAGCACCGCCGTCGCCTCGGGGTCGTCGGCCACATCCGCGGCGGCCGGGCCCGCGTACACGAGGTGGGCCGGGTGGTGGGGAGCGATGTGATCGGAGAACCCCTGGATCACGCCCATCGGGTCCTTGAGCGAGTCCCAGCGTGAGACCTGCAGCACGTACTGGTCCTCGCGGCGGAGCGCCTGCTCCTCGATCACGCTGGCCCGCCGGTCCACCTGGCCGATGCTCCCGTCCATCCGCGTGAACGCCGGGGGTGCGCCATCCGCGGCGGTCGGCGACCGCAGCCCGGCGGCGACCAGGATCGCGTTGACGGTGGGCTCGCCGAGCAGCTCGTTCTTGGCGGCGAACGCGTCGATCGTCGGGGTGATCACGGCGTGCCGCGAGCCATCGAGCACGTCCCAGGCGAACAGCTCGCGCGAGAACACGGTGGCGTCGGCCTGGTTCACGTACGGAGCGAGGAACCCCCAGGTGTCCTGGGCGATGCGGTTCGCGGAATCGATGCCGACGTGGCAGCGCCAGACGACCGGGACGCCGAGGGCGCGGATCGCCGGGACCAACCCGGCGGTCTGCGGGTCGTGGAGGATCACCACGTCGTCCTTGCGGATCAGGTGGGCGAAGGCGTGCGCGCTCGGGGCGAGCTTCGTCGCTGCCGAGCAGGATCGCGCCACCGGCGGCCGGGAATGCGAACCCGCGTGAGATCCCCGGGTCGGGGTCGACGTCGCTGGCCACCACCACCCCGAGGGAGGCGGTTCCCGATGACAGCAGCCCGTCGATCAGCTGGACGGCGCTGAGCATGCCGCAGGCGCCGTTGTAGACGTCGAACGACAACGTCCCGTGGCCCCCGATGTTGGGATGGCCCCGGTGGGCGCCAAGCTCCTCCTGGATCATCGACGCGAACGCCGGCTCCCCCAGGCTCTGCTCCTTGTACATGCCGACGTTGATCAGCACGTCGAGATCGTCCGCCGTCCGCTGCGTGTGACTCAGGCAGGACGTGATCGCCTCGTCGGCCAGCTTCAGCGCGCTGGGTGAGAACAGCCCGCGATGCCCGCTGGAGATGCCGATGGACTCAATGATCGTGCCCATCGCGTCCCTCCCAGCTCGTCGACCTTGCAGATCACCATTTCGACCTCGAGGCCCGAGGCGCAGGAAACCAGCACCCGATCCTCGAGCAACATCCAGCGCTGGTCGTCCCCGACGAGCTGAGCCCTCTCCATCGAATGATTCTCCGCCTCCGGGAGGCGCCGGTCGGCCGTGGATTCCCGCAGTCCCCGAGTTGGATTTCCGCGGAGTTCTCACGGAGAATCCCGGATCGGCGGAGGCTCAGTCGTCGACCTGGACCCCGAGCCCGCCGAGGGCGGTGGCCAGGCCCTGGTACTGCCCCACCAGCATGCACAATTCGATCCGCTGGCGCTCGCTCAGCTCACGGCGCAGCCGGTCCCAGGTGGGTGGGCTCAGCGTCCGCGATGCGAGCAGCTCGTCGGTGGCCGACAGCAGCGCCGCCTGGCGCTCGCTCCACACCCCGGAACCGGGCCCGTCGGGCACCGCGGCGATCTGCTCCGAGGAGAGGCCCACGCGCCCGCCGATCGCCACATGCTGATGCCATTCGTAGGCGGCCTGGCATTGCCAGGCCACGCGGAGGATCACCAGCTCGCTCTCCCGCCGCGGCAGCGTGCCGAACGGCATCAGGCGGGCCGAGTAGAGCAGCCAGCTGCGGAACAGCCGCGGATGGCGCCCGAGCGTGGTGAAGATGTTCGGCGGTCCCGAGCCGGTCACCCGCCCGGCCAGGCGGGCCACGAGCGCGGGGAACGGCCTCAGATCTCCGAGCGCGGCCGGGGCCACGCGGGGCTGATCGCCCGGCTCCGGTGGCAGCAGCGCCCGCAGGCGTCTCAGCTCGGGGGCGGTCAACGCCCGACCGAGGGGGTAGGCGGCGGGGGTTCCGCCGGAGCCACGCGCGCGCGGGCGTCGACGGCAACGGCACCGTGCTGGGAGACGACGACCGGGTTGAGCTCGAACTCGGCGATCTGGGGATGATCCTCCACCAGGGCGCTGACGCGCAGCAGCACCTGCTCCAGCGCCGGAACGTCGGCGGGAGGAGCGCCGCGGTATCCGTCCAGCAGCGGGAAGCTCTTGAGCGAGCGCACGGTCTCGTAGGCGTCGGCGTCGGTCAGCGGCGTCAGCCGCACGGAGACGTCCTGGATCAGCTCGGCCGTCGTGCCCCCGAGCGCGCAGGCGAGCACAGGGCCGAACTGGGGATCGTTGACCACTCCGACGAGCAGCTCCGTTCCGTCGACCATCCGCTGCACCAGGAACGAGCAGTCGCCGTGTCCGGCCTCGCGGACGTCGGCGCGCATTCGGGTGGCCGCCCGTCGCACATTCGATTCGCCGTTGAGGCCCACTCGCACACCGCCCGCGTTGGACTTGTGCACCAGCGTCGGTGCCACCGCCTTGAGCGCAACGGCGGTCCCCAGCTCGTGCGCGACGTTTCCGGCCTGGCGCGGGTTCTCGACCAGGCGCCATTCGGCGAGGCCGATGCCGTAGCAGTCACAGAGGAGGGCGACCTCATCCGGCGAGAGCCAGGTCTCGCCGCGGGTGAGGGCCTCGGCGACCACCGCGCCGGCTTCCTCGCAGCGGCAGTCCCGGAAATCCGGGATCTCGCCGTGCGGTGTCAGTCGCCAGGTCGAGTACTCGGTCGCGCGCGCCAGTGCCCTGGCTGCGTCCTCCGGCCACGAATAGGTCGGGATCCGCCACTTGGCGGCTGCGAGTGACTGCGGCGCGCCACCGGACTGCATGAATGCCGCCAGCACGGGAACGTCGCTCTCGGCCCGGTCCACGGTGGCGGAGATCTGGAGCCCGACGTCTTCCGCGAGCGTCATGAGCGGCGGCACGAATAGGGCGATGACCGCGTCGATGTCCTCGTCGTCCATGAGGACGCGGAGCGCTCGGCCGTAGTCCTCGGCCGACGCCGAGGCAATCATGTCGACCGGATTGGCGAGGCTGGCCTCGGGGGGCAGGAACTCGGCCAGCTGCGCGCACGTCGTCTCGCTGAGCGGGTTCACCTGCAGTCCCGAGCCCTCGAGCGCGTCGGCGCACATGATCCCCGGGCCGCCGGCGTTGGTGAGCACGGCGACCGACCGCCCTAGGGGCAGCGGCTGCTCGGCCACGAGCGTGGCGACGTCGAGCAGCTCCCCGAGCGTGTCGGCGCGGACGACGCCGGCCTGGCGGAAGAGCGCGTCGACGGTGATGTCCGAGGCGGCGAGCAGGGCCCCTGTGTGCGAGCCCGCGCCCCGCGCGCCGGCCCGCGTGCGGCCCGCCTTCACGGCCAGGATCGGCTTGCGGGCGCCGACCCGCCGGGCGACGCGGGTGAACTTCCGCGGGTTGCCGAACGACTCGAGGTACATGGCGATCGCGTGCGTGTCCCCGTCCTGCTCCCAGAACTGGAGGAAGTCGTTGCCCGACAGGTCGGCCCTGTCGCCCACCGATGCCATCGAAGAGATGCCCAGCCCCAGCTCGCGCGCGCGCTCGATCAGCGCGATCGCCACCCCCCCGCTCTGGGTCATGACGCCGAGGTGGCCGGCTGGTGGCTGCGTCGGCGCGAACGTGGCATTCAGCCCGACGTCGGCCGCCGCGTTGAGGACGCCGAGGCAGTTGGGCCCGACCACCCGGATCCCGGCGGCCCGGCAAACGGCCATCAGCTCATCCTGGCGCCTGATCCCCTCCCCGCCGGCCTCTCCGAAGCCGGCCGTCACCACGACCAGGGCGCGTACGCCCTTGAGCGCGCAGTCGCGCGCGACCGAGGGAACCGCCGGAGCCGGCACGGCGACGACGGCCAGATCGACCGGCCCCTCGACGTCGAGCAGCGAGGCACAGACGTGCACCCCGTCCGCCGCGCCCGGAGCGGAGTTGACCAGGTGCACTCGGCCGTTGAATCCGGCGGACTGGAGGTTGGCCGCGAGCGCGGCTCCGATCGAGCCCTCGCGCCTGGATGCGCCGATCAGCGCCACCGACTGCGGTCTCAGCACGGCAGACACGGCCGCCGCGGACGCGACCCGGTCGCGCTGGGCGAAGCGCTCGCGCGCCTCCTCGGTCAGCTCGGCCGGGAACTGGACCAGCAGCTCGCCGGGCTGGCTGCGCAGCTTGGTCGGGAAGCCGCTGTCGGTGAAGACCTTGATCATCTTGTAATTGGCCGGCAGCACCGAGGCGGTGAAGGTGGTGATTCCCTGCTCGACCGCGGCCTCGGCCAGATGGGCCAGCAGCGTCGTCGCCAGGCCCTGGCCCTGCAGCTCATCCGCGGTCGCGAACGCGACCTCTGCCGACTCCGGACCCTCGCGGACCCAGCAGGCGTGGCCGACGACGCGCTCCTCGGGCCCGGACAGGGCGATCACGCCATAAGCGTCGACATAGTCGATCTGCGCGGCGAGCTCCGCGGCCGCGTGCAGGTTCACCCCCAGGCTGAAGAACCGAAAGTCGCGTGAATCGGGCGAGAGTCGCTCCAGGAAGGCCCGAATCGCCTCCACGTCGCCCGGCAGCACGGGACGCACGTGGATTGTCGAGCCATCCCGGAGCACGATGTCGACCGCCCGCTCGGCTGGATACCCGACAAGAGTCATGGCGCGATTCTGACGCCTCGGGGGCGGCGTGGAACCCCGGAGAGTCCCGGCAAAGATTGCGGGGAATCCCGTAGCGCCGCAATGCCTTCATTCGGTGACACCGAGAGGGGCCACCGGGGCCACTCGAGTGGCGAGGACGTACGCATCGGGGCACTGGATTCAGTAGTTCGCCCGCCCGGCTCTCACTCTTTCCCCGATGACCGCGGCGCCCCGCCGTGGTCCACTGGTCCAACTCGGAAAAGACGAGAGAGGAGTACCTGCGATGGCCACCATCGAGGCACCAACGACGTTCGCCGCGCCCGGAGAGACGGGCAGCCCGGTATCGCTCAAGGAGCGCTACAACAACTTCATCGGCGGGGAATGGGTCGCGCCCACCACCCACGATTACCGCGAGAACCTGACCCCGGCCACGGGGCAGCCGTTCTGCGAGGTCGCCAATTCAGGCGCAGCCGACATCGAGCTCGCGCTCGACGCCGCCCACGCCGCCCAGGGCGCCTGGGGCAGCCGCTCGCCGGCGGAGCGCGCCTCGGTGCTCGATGCGGTCGCGGACGCGATCGAGGCGAACGTCGAGATGCTCGCGGTGGCCGAGAGCTGGGAGAACGGCAAGCCGGTCCGGGAGACGATCAACGCCGACATCCCGCTGGCGGTCGATCACTTCCGCTACTTCGCGGGCGCGGTCCGCTCCGAGGAGGGCCGGATCTCGGAGATCGATGATCAGACCTATGCCTATCACTTCCAGGAGCCATTGGGCGTGGTGGGGCAGATCGTCCCGTTCAACTTCCCGATTCTGATGGCGGCGTGGAAGATCGCGCCGGCGCTCGCGGCCGGGAACTGCACTGTGCTGAAGCCGGCG
>JADGPN010000632.1 GCA_017882465.1 Solirubrobacteraceae bacterium | reverse complement strand
CGGAATCGCGCGCCGATCAGCGCACACGTTGAGAGCAACCGCGACGGGCACATCTCGTCTATGAGACGCTTGCGGTCCTCACGCGGCGAGCAGGCTTTTCTCGCGTCCGAAAGCCGTGTCCGAAATCAACGTCCCACCGGCGGGCTGGCCAATGAGTTTTGAGACGCGATAGCAGCAGCTCCGACCACTGCCCCTCATCGATCAAACGGGTAGCGTGGAGAACCCGAGCGCCGGTCGCGCGTCTTCCCCGAAAGGGCAGAGGGGCATCACGCAAGAAGACCCCGGCGCGGGACTAGCGGCTGAGGGAACCAGAGCGGAACCGAGGTAACGGAGTGGCGTCAAAGCAGACACAGGAAATCCTCGACGAGCTCGCCGAGATTCGACGTCGCATCGACGAGTTAAGCGATCATTGGGAGGTCGACCACGACGTGACGACCGTGATTCGCGGCCTGGATGAGCTGTCGGCTAGCTCAGCAGCGTATCCGTCGATCGAGGCGCTCCTCTTCGGCGCCGCCCGGCTGATCGAGCGCGGTGAGCCCGCCGGGCGCCGCCTGGAGAAGCTGTCTGATCACCTCCACGGATACACCGTCGGCTGGGAGGACGCGGCCGAGGCCGGTGCTTCGTAGGCCGTGACACCTGCTACGAGCGGATTCGTCCGCGACGGCCCTGGCCGGTCGGGAGGGCGGCATGCGTACTTACGCGGCTTCCGCGTTGGGCTACGAGCGACAGCGCAGCGCGCCGGCCCGTGGTGGTGCTCAAGCTGGTCGCGCTCGAGACTGCCGTCGCTCGATCAGAGCGGAAGCGAGACGCGGTCCTCGATCACATCGTCTCCGGGGCGTATGCGTGGCGCATGCATGCCGGCCAGCGAGCCGATGGGACGCCGTTCATCCTTGGAGTGACGAGTCGACTTGGGGCTACCACCACCGGCCGAGGTGAAGATAGGCTCTTAGCCAGCCACCAAAGGGCCGTTGGCCGGCCAAGCGGAAGGAACGGGAGATGACGGACTCAGCCAGCACCGAGACCATTACGTGCACTGAGCACGAGGTCAGAGAGGTCGCCCAGGCCAATGCGACCGGCAAGCAGCCGGTGGTCTTCGTCCATGGTCTGTGGCTCTTGCCGAGCAGCTGGGACCGTTGGCGCGTGGTCTTCGAGGAAGCGGGCTACGTGACCCTCGCGCCTGGGTGGCCCGACGATCCGGACACCGTCGAGGAGGCAAAGGAGCATCCCGAGGTCTTCGCTCATAAGTCGGTCGGCCAGATCGCCGACCACTTCGCCGAGGTGATCTCGGCGCTCGAGCGAAAGCCGGCTGTGCTGGGTCACTCCTTCGGCGGGTTGTTGACTCAGATTCTCGCCGGCCGTGGGCTGTCCGCAGCCTCGGTGGCGATCGATCCGGCGCCGTTTCGCGGCGTGCTGCCGCTGCCCTTCTCGGCGCTCAAGTCCGCTTCGCCGGTGCTGCGTAACCCGGCCAACCGAAACCGGGCCGTGCCCCTCACCTATGAGCAGTTCCGCTACGCCTTCGCCAACGTGGTCAGTGAGGAGGAGGCCAAGCAGCTCCACGAGTCCTACGCCGTTCCGGGTTCGGGGGCGCCGCTGTTCCAAGCTGCGACGGCCAATATCAACCCCTGGACCGAGGCCAAGGTCGAGACCGAGAACGCCGAGCGCGGACCGCTCCTGATCATCTCAGGCGAGAAGGACCACACCGTGCCCTGGGCGATCGCGAATGCCTCGTTCAAGCGACAGGAGCGCAACGAGGGCGTGACCGAGATCGTTGAGATCCCAAACCGCGGACACTCGCTAACGATCGACAGCGGTTGGCGGGAGGTCTGCGGCAAGGCGCTCGAGTTCGTCCAGCGATTCGTCTAGAGGGGGAGCGTCACGCGATAAGCAGCGGCGACGCTCGGGGGTGGGGTGATGCTGCCCCGACGGATGAGTGTCCCCTTGCCGACCACCTCACTCACCGGACTTGCGCGTCCGCGTTACCAGGTGTACATCCGGTGGGTTCACCGACAACAGGAGGGTGCCACGATGACCCGCAGTATTAGTCTCCGTCGCCAGAAGACTGGCGCAGCGATCACCGGTGCGAGCGTCATCGGCGCCTTGGTGGTCGGTCCCCGCGTGATGGGACCGTCAGCGATGGCTCCGCTCGCGATTGCCGCGTCTGCCGTTGGCGCGCTGGCCATTGGTCGGCTGGCGATCGCCGACGCGGTCATCCGCAAGCTCCGCGCTGGGGAGATCGAGATCGGCTCGCTGAAGGTCCGCGAGCTCGAGGTCGCGGGCCAGCGTTGGCCCCAGGGCCTGCCGGCCTCAACGACGGCGTAGCTGACGTAAACGCATCGTCGCGCCGGGTCGGCCTGGTCAATGCCAGGCATCGGCGACGGCTCGGCCAGCGCGCCAGCAGCAGTGGTACCTGATAGCGATGACCCACACTTCCGCATTGGGCTAGGAGCGGCAGCGCGGCGACCTTTGCCATGAGCGTGTCCGAGCCGGTTGCACTCAAGGCTGTCGTTGGAGTTCGATCAAAGCAGCGACAGGTCATTTAACGACGGCCGCTCCAATCACGCGAAGCCAGCGGCCGGTAGTCCTCTTCGCTCGTGTTTGCATCAAGCCGACTGCTCTCCCCGCAGCTAGCGCCGAGCGTCGTCTGCCGGGCGTGCTCGGACGGCCGGGCTGACAGCCGCCGGCACGCGTCGCTCTCGCAACCGAAGCACCGCCGTGCCGATGTGAGCTTGGGTGTCGCCAGGCTTCGGCAGCGGTGGCGGACCGATCAGGCCGCGATGCCAGCGTCCATGGCCACCGGGTCGAGACCAGCGTCATCGTCCTCGTCGGGCGTCTCGATCAACGCGACCAGCTCCTCCGCGCCGATTCGCTGGTGTTGAGCAGCCGCGCCGCTGTCGCTGAGGATGATTTCCTTCGGCCATCAAGACGTCGACGATGTCGCGG
>JADGPN010000144.1 GCA_017882465.1 Solirubrobacteraceae bacterium | reverse complement strand
AGGTCGTCCTGCGTGAGCTGGGGTCATTCCTGTCACAGCCTCGGTCGACGACGTGCCGCGAGTCCTGGCCGAAGGTCCCACCCAAGACGGCGCGGTGAGCACCCTGGCGCGCCGTCGTGGGATGGGGCACCCGCGACCTCGTCACGCTGCCGCGCCAGGCGCAACGACTGCGGGACAACTTCCCCATGGCCGAGGTCGAGATGTACCGGGGCAGCGGACACTTCCCATACTGGGACGCGCCCGAGCAGGCCGTCAGAACGATCCTCCGAGCCACGAGCGCCAGGCCGGCACCGGCACCGGCACCGGTCGGCTGACCCCAGTTACAACTCTCGCTCGTAGAAGTAGGTGAGCGGACCGTCGGGGCCTGACTCGCGGTTCGTGAATCCGAGGCTTTCGTACAGGGCAATGGCATGACGGTCGTCTTCGCTCGTCCCGAGGTCCATGCGATCGGCACCGCGACTCCGCGCGGCGTCCAGTGCAGACAGCATGAGCGCTCGGCCAATTCCTTGACGGCGTTTGGCCGGCACGACGTACAGCTCAGCCAGGTAGCACTCGAGCGCCTGCGTCCAGATCGCCGGCCGGAACCGCAGCACAGCAACGCCGTCCGGTCCGCGTCCGGCGAGGAGCACGATCGTGTCGAGGGAGAGCAACTGGAGCATCCGAGCCGCCAGTTCCTCGGGGTCGGGCGTGGGCTCGTTGAACTCTCGGTTGAAGTCGCGCAACAGCCGCCCGATGGCGGCCGCATCTGCATCGTCGGCGAGACGCACGACAGGCTCCATCGGAGCGCTCAACCCCGTCTCGGTGGTCCGTTCAGCAGCACTGGCTGGGTCTACCACATCGCGAGGAAGACTCGTCACTGCGTGGCCGGCGACATGGGTGGCGTAGCCACCACTCACATGTGCTGGTGATCGAGAGCGCTCGGCCCAGGCTCGGAGCGAAGCTTCGGGTGGTTGGCCAGGATGCGCTCGAGCATTGCGTCGGGCTCCGGACCGACGGGTGGCTGGCTCGCTTGTCAGCCTGACTCACATCACGTACATTTGTCCGTGATGACGAACAGAACAACGATGATGTTCAATGCCGAGGCGGCGGGCTACACGCGGCGCCGCCTGGTGCCCTGCTTCGACGCCTTCTACGGCAGCGCGATCCGAGCGCTCGAGCTCGCGGAGCCCGGGCCGGTGCGGGTGGTCCTCGACCTGGGGGACGGGCACGGGCGCCCTTGTGGCGATGGTCGCCGACGCACGCCCGGAGGCGCAGCTGACGCTGCTCGATGGCGCGCCGGCCATGGTGGAGAAGGCGGCGGCGACTCTCGGGCCACGCGCTGTCGCGGCGCTCGTTCAGGACTTCTCCGAGCCGCTGCCTGCGGGCCCATTCGACGCAGTGGTGTCGTCCCTGGCCATCCACCATCTCGACGATGCGGGCAAGGCCTCTCTGTACACACGTGTCCGCGACGTGCTGCGCCCTCGCGGTGTGTTCGTCAACGCGGAACAGGTGCCCGGCGCGACTCCGGCCCTCGATGCCCTCCTATGGCGCTGGCACGAACGCGAGGCGCGGGCGCTCGGCGCGACGCACGAGGAGTGGGTGGCGGCGGTTGAGCGCATGACGCACGACCGCTGTGCGGGCGTCGAGACGAACCTCGAGTTGCTCCGCGCCGCGGGGCTCGAAGACGTCTGGTGCACTTCGCCGACGGCCGCTTCGCGGTCTTCGCCGGTCGCCGGGCCGTGTGACCGCGCCTCCGTCTCGAGGAGGCGATCTCCCGGTTCAGGCGGTCGCGCTCTAACTGGCCGCGGCCCCTTGGCGGGCGGCGAGCTGTTCCGCGAGGCGTTGCATCGCGCGCTCGTTCGCCCGGCGCAGATACGCGCGCACCAGAGGGGAGGTCAGCCGTTCGCTGAGCGGCGCCTGTTGCCAGGCGTACTCGAAAACGATCCGGGTACCTCCGCTGGGCAGGTCCTCGAGCGTATAGGTGCCGGTGGCGATCCGCCGTCCACCTGCGCCGATGTTGCGCTCGACGATCGTCGCCGGCGGGTCGGCCGAGATGACTTCGATGTCGATCGTGTCCGTCCGGCCGCCGGCGCTGACCTTGACTCGGGCCTTGGAGCCGATCCCGCGGTCGGGGCCGGAGTACTCCCACTCGCGCATCATGTGGTTCGTGAACGGCTCGTGATTGGCCATCACGTCGAGGAAGTTGTAGACCTCATCGCGGGGATTTGAAACGTCAATTGTCACGTGTACGGGTTGCATGTACCACATGGTACAGTACGTGCGCATGGATCACAAGAGCCCCAGGCAACGTCTGCTCGACGGGGCGATCGAGTACGTGGCCGCGAATGGGATGACTGACCTGAGCCTGCGCTCGCTGGCCGCGGCGCTCGGAACCAGCCACCGGCTGCTGATCTTCCATTTCGGCTCGAAGGAGCGGCTGTGGATCGAGATCGTGCAGACGGTCGAGCAGCGCCAGATCGCTCTCCTGGGGTGAGATCCTCCCTGACCCGAGCCGGCCGGTCGGCGAGGCGATGCGCGCGTATTGGAAGCACATCTCCGATCCGCGGCTATGGCCCAACGAGCGCCTGTTCTTCGAGCTCTACGGACAGGCTCTGCAGGGCCGCCCGTACACGGCCGAGCTGCTCGATGGCATCGTCGAGAAATGGCTCGACCCGCTCGCCGAGATCAACATGTCGCTCGGGGTTTCGCCGCCGCTGGCGCGTGCTCACGCGCGGCTGGGCGTCGCCGTCACCCGCGGACTGCTGCTCGACCTACTCGCGACCGGCGACGCCGCCGGGGTGGACGCCGCAATGGACGCGTTCATCAGCGTGTACGAGACCTGGCTCGAGCATGCGCCGCAGGCCGCTCGGTAAGTGGGCCCGGGATCGATCCCAGCGGGCTGGGTCCCGAACGCCTCGACCGGCTGTGGGCCAAGGCCAGCGAGCAGCATGCGCGCTGGGCCAGCCGCGCAGACTGACCCACCGAGCCCGCATGCAGAGGGTGGGCGGATTCCGGCGGCCACTTCGCCGAAATCCGCCCACCCACCGGCTCGCCCCGTCAGAGGGCGGGCCCGAGCGGGCCCTACAGATGCCAGCGGCCGGTGAATCCGTGAACGGGCCGCCGACGATCCGGCTCTTCCAATCGAGGGTGAACGCGCCCGTGGCGGCGTCGTAGGTCCCCGACAGGCTCGTCGTGGGGAGTGGGCAGCGTCCCGTCGGGCTTCGGCGTGCCCTGGTTGAACGACTGGCCGTTCCACTGTGCAGCCCACGCCGTGATCTGCCCGGTGCGCGTGCCGCCCCGCGCAGTGATCACCGGCAGCGGATCGCGCGTGCCCAGCTGAGGATCGGTCTGAGCCGTCACCACGCTGAAGTTCACGCCGAAGAACGGCACCGGTTGGATGATCGCCGAGGCCAGCGCTCCGCCGCTGGTTCCGCTGCCGAACGCCGGGCTCGGCGGCGGCTGGTAGGCATCGGTCCGCAGACCGCCGTTGGTTCCGGGCGAGAGCAGGGTGTAGTACTTGTCGGCCCCGGCGAACTGAGGTTGCCCTGTTGCCCAGCGGGCCCCCGCTCGGCGTCGTGCTGCTGGTGACCGAGGACGGCTGCGAGGTGCTCACCAGCTATCCGTACGATCTGCAGCCTAGGACACCGAGATCAGGAGGGCCTGCCGATGGGAAATGGCCGATGACGACTCTGTCTTCGTGGGACGTCGCCGACGGACCAGGCGTGACCGCGCTCGGTCCAGGGGCTGACGTCTCCGACCAGGAGGCCCTGCACCTGCACCTGCACGGGTCGCGGTACATCGGCGTCCGCACGCGCTTCTATGACGACCACCTGCTCGCCGCCGCCGGCGACGGGATCCGGCAGGCCGTGATTCTCGGCGCCGGTCTCGATACCCGCGCGTACCGCCTGGAGTGGCCGCCCCGCTTTCATTTCTACGAGGTCGATCAACCGGGCGTGCTCGAATTCAAACGGGCCGTGCTCAGCGGATGCTCCGCAGAGCCGCGCTGCGAGCGCCGGACGGTTGGCGCCGACCTCCGCGGCGAGTGGCCGGCGGCACTTCACGAGGCCGGGTTCGACAGTGAGTCGCGGACCGCCTGGGTGGCCGAGGGGCTGCTCGCCTATCTTCCCGCGGAGGCGCAGCAGCGGCTGCTCGAGCGCGTACACGGACTGTCGCCAACCGCGAGCCGTCTCGCGCTGGACCGGATTGCCGGAGAGCTCGACGGCGACGGCGGCGCGCGCCTGCAGCGACTGAGCGCGCGCTCCGGCATCGAGATGGACCGGCTGATGAGCGCCGAGGCCCGCGCTGACATCGGCGACTGGCTGGGGTCGCGGAGCTGGACGGTCGAGGAGGTCGCCGCCGATGCCGTGGCGGCACGCTACGGCCGCGACCTCGGTGATCCGTTCCGTGATCGCGCCGAGCCGGCCGGATCCGCTCAGGACGCCGAGCCGCCGTGGCTGGACACCGTCTTTCTCACCGCTCGATCCGGGGACGGCTGAGGTGGCCCCGGACGCATCGGAGCTGGTGGCCGGACACGACCTGCGCCGCTTCTTCGTGGTGCCGCACACGCATTGGGATCGCGAGTGGTATCGCCCGTTCGAGTACTTCCGGCTCCGGCTGGGGCGAGTCGTGGATGGGGTGATCGACGTCCTCGAGCGCGACCGCGCCTTTGCCTCCTTCACGCTCGACGGCCAGGCGGTCGTGCTCGAGGACTACCTCGACGTCCGCCCTGAGAACGAGGCCCGGCTGCGCGCGCTGCTCTCGGCGGGGCGGATCGAGGTCGGCCCGAGCTACGTGCTCCCGGACGAGCTCCTGGTCGGCGGCGAGTCGCTGGTGCGCAACCTGCTGCTGGGGCGAGCGGTGTGCGAGCGGTTCGGAGTCGAGCCCACCCCGGTCGGCTACCTGCCCGACAGCTTCGGGCATCCACTGCAGCTCCCGCAGATCCTGGCCGGGTTCGGGATCGGCAGCTTGATCTTCTCGCGTGGACTCGGTGACGAGCTGGACGAGCTCGGACTCGTGTTCCGCTGGCGGGCGCCGGACGGGAGCGAGGTGCTCGCGCTCCAGCAGCTCCCGGACTACAGCAACTTCGCCGCGGTGAAGGGGATCGACGATGCGGTGGCGCGAGTCGCCGGCATCGCCGAGCGGTTCGGGCCGGCGCTCGAGGCGGCGGGGGTGCACAGCGTGCTGCTGTGCAACGGCTCGGATCACCTGCCCGTGCAGCCCGAGATGCCGGTCCTGTGCGCCCAGCTCGAAGAGCGGTTTCCGGGCGGGCGCTTCACGATCGCCGGTCATCGCGACTACGTGAGTGCGGTCGATCCCGCGGGGCTCCCCGCCCATGAGGGCGAGCTGCTCGGCAGCCGACTGTGGAACGTCCTCCGCGGGGTCAACTCCGCGCGGCTGTACCTCAAGCAGGCCAATGCGCTCGCCGAGACACGGCTGCTCTCGGCCGAGACGGTGACGGCGCTCGGCGGCCTGCGCGACGGCATGCCGTTCCCGAGCTCGGAGTTCCGGCTCGCCTGGCGCGAGCTGCTGCGCTGCCAGCCCCACGACTCGATCTGCGGCTGCTCCTGCGACGAGGTCCACCGGGACATGATGGTCCGTTATGAGTCGCTGGACCGGACGCTGGTGCTGCTGGTAGACCGAGCCCTGGAGGGGTTCGCGGCGACTGGCACCGCGAGGCGGGTCGGCGTCATCAACCCGCTGCCGCATCGCCGCCACGGATTGATCGAGGTGCCCGGGGCGGAGCCGGCGGTGGTCGAGCTTGACGGATTCGCCGCCGGGACCGTGGAGCTCGACCCGGCGGTGGAGGTGCGGCCACGGGAGCAGAGCGCGATCGAGAGCGACCGCTTCCGCGTCGAGGCCGGCTCGGATGGCGCGCTCACCCTGCTCGACAAGCAACGCGGCCGGCGCTTCGAGAACCTGCACACGCTGGAGGACGAGCCGGACCGAGGCGACCTGTACAACTTCTGCCCGGTCGACGGCGCCGAGCCGTGGCATAGCGAGCGAGCGGACGTGCAAGTGCTGAGAAACGGACCGCTGCTGTGGGAGCTCGAGATCCGCATCGAGGCCGAGCGTCCCGCAGGCCTGGACGGATCTGGAACCGTCCCGCTGAGCGTCGCCACCACCGTGCGGCTGGTGCGGGGCAACGCGCGCGTCGAGTTCCGCACCACGATCGACAACCGCGGCCGCGATCATCGTCTCAGGGTCGTGTTCGGCGGCGCCACCGGCGAGGGGCCCGTGCGGGCCGAGGGGCAGTTCGCGCTGGTCCGCCGACCGCTTGCTCCGCCCGTGCCCAAGACCGCGTGGGTCGAGCCACCCGACCCGACGGGGCACACGCTGGGCGCTGTCGCGCTCGGACCGCTCGCGCTCATCAGCAAGGGGCTGCCGGAGTACGAGGCCCGCCCGAGCGGCGAGCTCTGCCTGACCCTGCTGCGCTGCGTCGGCGTCATCTCAGCGCCCGAGGGTGCGCTGTCCACGCGCCCCCAGGCCGCCGGCCCCCAGGTGCAGACCCCGGAGGGGCAATGCCTGGGCCGGTACGAGCTCGAGTACGCGCTGCGCACCGACGCAGACATGCTCGATGACGCAGCGCTGCTGCGCGAGTCCCAGGACTACCGGTACGGCTTCCTGCTCGCTCCGGTCGAGGTCGAGTTCAGACCGCCGCTGGCGCTCGAAGGCAACGTCGTGTTCTCCAGCCTGAAGGGCGCCGAGGATGGCGACGGGCTGATCCTGCGCGTATTCAACCCCGCCGGGTCGTCTGTCGGCGCACACGTTCGCGGGCCGGTCAGCGCCTCCCGGACGCGCCTGGATGAGACGGGTGAGCAGCCGGTCGATGACGGGACCGTGGCGCTCGGGCCGTATGAGATCGCGACGATCCGGCTCCGGGCGGGGCGCTGACGCGGCCCGCCCGGTCCGCCACGCCGGCCTACACCCGCCGGTACCGGAGGTAAACGACGCGGGAGCCGAACGTCCACGTCTGCACCAGCTCGAGGTCGATCCTCTCGTCCAGGTCCGGGAAGTAGGGCGTCCCGCCACCGAGCATCGACCGGGCTGACGAAGAGCCGGAACTCGTCGACGAGCCCGAGCCTGGTGAGAGTGGAGGCCAGCCCGGCGCCGCCGACCGCCAAATCGTGGCCCGGTTGGGCCTTCAGCTCGAGGATCTCGTCGGCGACGAGCTCTCTGACGAGTCTGGCGTGGCCCTCGACGGTCTCGAGCGTCTTGGAGAACACGATCTTCGGCAACTCCTGCCAGATGCGAGCGAATTCCCGCACCACCGGTGGCGCCGCCGGGTCCTCGTGCGCGGTCTCCCAGTACACCATCACCTCGTAGAGCCCCCGCCCGCACAGGTGCACGCCGATCTTCCGCATCTGCTCGTTGTGAAAGCGATGCAGCTCCTCGTCCGGCGCCGACCACTCGATGTCCCCGTCGGGCCCCGAGATGAAGCCGTCCAGCGACACGCCCATCGAATGGATCAGCTTTCGCATCAGGGATCCTCCCGCCTCGAGATTCCTTGCCCAGCATCCACCCGGTGACCCTTTCGGTGCTACCGGACCTCCAACTCAAGACACTAGGACCCCGCCTGGCCCAATTTCTCATCCGTCGGCTTGGCGTCCGCGTCCGCGACAATCTATGGTGCAGTGAGAATGCCGATGAATGCCGAGGACCTGACCGAGATCGAACGCGCCGGGCGCCGGTGCGAGGTGTGCCATTCCGGCCGCGGCTGGCGCAAGTTCGCGGTCGTCCGCCCAGCCGGGCGCGAGCCGGTCGTCCTGTGCCCCAGCTGCCACGCCCGCTTCGGGGACGATCCGCCGGTCGGACGTGAGTCCAAGCCGGCCGCGGAACCCGCTCCTTCCACCCCGGCGCCACGGCCGCCGAAAGCAGCGCGGGCGCCGAAGCCGCCGCGCGACGGAGCGCCGCCGGCCGAGCAGAAGCCGGACCGGCTTCGGGCGGCGCTCAAAGAGATGCCTCGCTCGTTCTCGACGGCGATGGCCGCCCGGGCGGCGGGCCTCAACAACGAGAAGACGCTCGCCCGGCTTCAGGACATGGAGCGGCGCGGGGAGGTTCAGCGCGTCGGCAACCGCTGGTCGGCCGAGGCGCCGCCGAGCGAAATCGCCTCGGCGATGGATCGGCTCGAGGCGCGCACGAGCAACCTCCGGATCGTCAGGGACCGGGCGCGGACCGGCTGATCGGCCCCGCGGGCACGCACCCGGCTGGATCGGCCCCGCGGGCACGCACCGACTGATCGGCCCCCCGCGCGCTCGACCGCCCTCAGCGCGCGAGCACGCTGTGATGCGCGCGGGCCCTGGCCAGGTCGGTGACCAGCACCGCCTCTGAGGCCGCGAACACCTGTGCCCAGGCCCAGATCCGGCCGGGGTCGAGGCCGGCCGCGCCTCCGATCTCCTCGCAGCGCTCCCTGACCAGGATGCCCGGCCGATGCGTGAGCGACCAGAACGCCGCATCGAGGCACGGATCCCCGACGCACGGGCGCGGGTCGATCGCCCACCAGCGCCCCACGGCGTCGAGCAGGATGTTCTTGTTCATGAAGTCGCCGTGACACATCACCTTGCTCGGGCATCGCTTGGCGAGCGGCAGCGCGGATCGATGTGCGTCGTCGAGTTCCTGGTGGCTGACCAGCCCCCCGGCGTGGCTCGGCCCGTCGAGATGATCATGAGCGCGCTCGAAGCGCCACCGCAGCTCGTGCGCGACGGCCGGGATGTCAGCGGCGATGCGGCCGGCGGGGATGCGATGCAGCGTCGCGAGCAGCTCCGCGGCTCGCTTGGCGTCGTGGCGGTCGTCATCGCCGGGCGCGACAGCCGCGCCCGGGTAGATCGCGCTGAGCAGCATCGCGGCCCCGTCCTCGCTCGCGAACAGCAGGCGGCAGGCGCCGACCCCCTCCCAGACCGACAGCGCGGCGGCTTCGGCGCGCGCACCGCCGGGGCCGGACGCGGACAGCTTCAGCACCACCGGCGCCCCGTCTCGGCGCCGCTCGCAGGCCAGCGCCGCGGACAGCACCCCGCCAGGCATGATGCGCGCGCCGTGCAGGTCCAGGCGCGTCTGCCAGCACGCCACCAGTCGTGGCAGATCGGCCAGAAAACGCAGCGCGCGCTGTCCATCGAGCTGCACGCGGGTGGCGATGACCCGGTCGTCGACCCCGAGCGCGGCCAGACCGGCCGGGTCCAGTTCCGGCGCTGAGGTCATGCTGTGGAGTCGACGCGCTGCACGGAGCGTCCATTGTGCCCGGGTGGCCGGAGCCGGACCCCGTCGACGCGCTCGAGAACTCACGTCACGGCAACGGACCGGGCGTGCGTGCGAGCATGCGGCGTCGATGGAGCAGCGCACGATCGAACGCCTGGGCCGCGACGTGAGCGTCGTGGACCCATTGCACCTACAACCGCCGGGGTCAGGCGTTCGACAGCAATCCTTGGCAACGGGTGCGGAAATCGCGTTCGGCCGCGCCGTAACTCACTGACGCTTACGCCGGGGCCCCCACGGCGCCTGGCGTACGCTGGGGCGATGAGCTACCGCGAGCACCCGCCACCGCCGCGGCTGGTGCCGTGGCTCGCCTGCACGTGGGAGCGGCGCGGCGAGCCCGGTCCGCCGGTCAGGGTGCTGCCCGACGGCTGCATCGACATCGTCTGGATCGAGGGGTTCGGCACGCGAGTGGTCGGAGCCAACTCGACCGCGTTCCTGGTCTCGCTGCCGGCGGGCGCGCGCGTGGTCGGCGCGCGATTCCGGCCCGGTGCGGCGCCCGCACTGCTCGGCGTCCCGGGCGAGGGTGTGCGCGACGAGCGTCCCGAGATCGCGGAGGTGTGGGGCGGCGCCGGGGCACGGCTGGCCGCGGAGCTCGACGAGCACCCGGATCCGCTCGCTCGCCTCCGCGCGGCACTGCAGGCCAGGGCCTCGCGCGCGACTCTGCCCGACCCGCTCGTGAGCGAATCAGTCGGGCGCCTCGCTCGGCCCGGCATGGGCGTGTCCGAGCTCGCGTCGGGGCTCGGCGTCAGCGAGCGCCAGCTGCGCCGCCGGGTCTCTGTCGCGGTCGGCTACGGCCCCAAGCGCCTCGCGCGCGTGCTGCGCCTGC
>JADGPN010000143.1 GCA_017882465.1 Solirubrobacteraceae bacterium | reverse complement strand
AAGGCTCGCGTCCGCATACACGGCCACGGCGCGGAATCTTCTCGACTAGGCCTTTCCGTACCGCAGCGGGCCGGCCACCCACCACATGGCGACACGCTCTGGCAGCTGCGCCGCCACGTGCCCATCCTCACCGTCGTCGTCGATACGCCGGAGCGCATCCCGAACGTGTTCACCATCGTCGACGAGCTCACCGACGAGACCGGCGTGGTCACCAGTGAGATGGTTCCGGTCTTCCGGGCCACCGGTCCGGGGATCGAGTGTGGTGGCCTCGCCCTCGCGCGGCTCACGCGCGAGGGCGGTAACACGTGACGGGGTCAGCCCTCGACGACGGCCGCGCGGCCGGCGAAGCGGGCGCGACCGCCGAGCTCCTCCTCGATCCGCAGCAGCTGGTTGTACTTGGCCACGCGCTCTGACCGGGCCGGAGCGCCGGTCTTGATCTGCCCGACGCCTGTGGCGACGACCAGGTCGGCGATCAGCGCATCCTCGGTCTCGCCGGAACGGTGCGACACGACCGCGCGGTAATCGGCCTCATGCGCGAGGGCGATGGTCGCCAGCGTCTCGGTCAGCGTGCCGATCTGGTTGAGCTTGATCAGGATCGAGTTGGCGATCCCGGCCTCGATCCCGCGGCGGAGGATCGCCGGATTGGTCACGAACACGTCATCGCCGATCAGCTGAACCCGGTCGCCCAGCCGCTCCGTGAGCATTCCCCAGCCCTCCCAGTCGTCCTCGGCCATCCCGTCCTCGAGTGCGACGATCGGATAGCGACCGGCGAGCTGCTCCCAGTAGTCGACCATCTCCGAGGAGGAGAGGGTGCGGCCCTCGCCCTTGAGGCGGTAGGCGCCGTCGGAGAAGAACTCGCTGCTCGCCGGGTCCATCGCGATGGCGATCTCGTCCCCGGGCCGGTATCCGGCCGATTCGATCGCCGAGACCAGCAGTTCCAGCGGCGCCTCATTGGACGTCAGCGCCGGGGCGAACCCGCCTTCGTCGCCGACGCCGGTGGCGAGGCCGCGAGAGTGCAGCGTGCGCTTGAGCTCGTGGTAGGTCTCGGTGGCCATGCGCATGGCGTGGGCAAACGAATCGGCCCCCACGGGGACGATCATGAACTCCTGGAAGTCCACCGGGTTGTCGGCGTGGACGCCGCCGTTGAGCACGTTCAGCATCGGCGTGGGCAGCAGCTCGGCCTGGTCACCCCCCAGGTAGCGCCACAGCGGCTGCCCGAGCTCGGCGGCCCGGGCCCGGGCGGTGGCCAGCGACGCGCCGAGGATGGCGTTGGCGCCCAGGCGTGACTTGGTGTCGGTGCCATCGAGCTCGATCAGCGCCTGGTCGAGGCCGGCCTGGTCGTCGGCCTCGCGGCCCGTCACCGCGGCGGCGATCTCACCGTTGACGTGGCCAACCGCGCGCGTGACCCCTTTCCCGCCGAAGGCATGACCCGCGTCGCGCAGCTCGACCGCCTCGTGCTCGCCGGTCGACGCGCCCGAAGGCACGGCCGCGCGGCCGAACGCTCCGGAGTCCAACCGTACATCGACCTCAACCGTGGGATTGCCTCGGGAGTCGAAGATCTGCCGACCGTGAACCTGCGTGATTGAGCTCATCTGCCGATCGTAGTCTCAGCATCGATCGCGAAATACGATTCTCGGCGAGCGTGCCGCGAGGGCTGACACCATGGCGGCATGCACGCCGACGAGCTGTACGACCTGCCGCTCGATCGATTCGTCGCGGAGCGCGGCGCGCTGGCGAAGGCGCTGCGCGGCGAGGGCCGGGGCGAGGAGGCTGCCGAGGTCGCGAAGCGGCGGAAGCCGTCCGTGGCCGCATGGGCGGTCAACCAGCTCGTCCGCACCCAGCGCGGAGCTGTGACGGAGCTGTTCGCGGCCGGCGATGGGCTGCGCACCGCCCAGGCCGAGCTGCTCGCCGGCGGCGGGAACGCCCACGCGATGCGGGCCGCGTCGGAGCGCGAGCGAGCGGCTGTGGAGGGGCTGCTGGACGCGGCCCGCGATCTGCTCTCCTCCGATGGCCACCAGCTCAGCGCCACGATCATCGAGCGGGTGGCTGAGACCCTGCACGCGGCGGCGCTCGACGACGAGGCCCGTGCGAGCGTGGAGCCGGGATGTCTCGAGCACGAGCTGCGCCACGTCGGGCTCGGCGCCATCCCTGCGGGGGTGCAAGCACCGGCGCCGCGGCGCCGGCGCGAGACACCGCCGCCCAAGCGCGAGCGGCCGCCCAAGCTCGAGCGGGAACTCGAGCGGGAGCGCGAGCACACCCGCGAGGCCGCTCGGATCGCCGTCTCAGACGCGAAGCGCCGGGCCGATCGCGCCGCGCGCGCGCTGACGAGCGCCGAGGAGCGACGCGAGCGTGCCGCAGCGGCCCTGCGTGAGGCCGACTCGCAGCTGACATCCGCGCGCGCCGAGAGCGACGCCGCCGCCGACGCGCATCGCCGCGCCCGGGAGGACCTCGACGCTCCAGGCTGAGGCGCGGCGCTTTCGCGGGGCGGTAGCCGCCGCCCGTTAATCAGTCCTTGTGTTCGGGGTGAATCACCAGCATCGGCAGGGTCGTGCCGAAGTGCACGTCCGCCGCAACGCTGCCGAGCACGTTCGATGCCAGCCGCCCCCTTCCCCGCGAGCCCATCACCAGCAGGTCGTGCTGCCCTTCCCGCGCGACCGCCAGGATCTCCTTGGCCGCGGAGCCGTGGCGCATGACCGTGGTCACCGAGACGGAGCCGGGGATGGTCTCGACGGCGGCGCGCAGGCGGCGGGTGGCCTCGTCCTCGGCCGCCTGCCTCAGCGCCGCCCGATCCATCCCGGCGCTGACGGCGAACGCCGGCACCTCGGGAGCAACCGCGACAATCGTCACGCGCGCATTCAGCGCCTGAGCGAGATCGATCGCCTGCTGCAGAGCGAGCCGGGCGGTGGACGATCCGTCGATGGCGACAAGCAGATTCCGGAACACGAATCCGATCCTTTCACGAGCGCGGAGCCGAGAGCATCGAGATCACCACCCGAACCGAACGCCGTTGATCTCCGAAGCGCTTGTCCGTGATCTCGTGCTCCCTCCTCTTCGAGGTCGTCGGCCAGCGGCCGGCTGTATAGGGGGCCGGCGCCGTCTCGGAGCAGCAGCCGCAGCGTGGCCATCCCCCTGGTGCTCCTCCGCGGACGCGCTAACGCTAGCTGTTTGCGTTCGCGAGCGACAGCGCAGATGCCTCGTTCTGCCACACGTTGAGGATCCCGGTGGCGACGGTGATCCGCTCGGTCGCGTCGAGCAGCGGCCGTAGGGCAGGCAGCTGGGGCGAGCCACCCAGCCAGAACGTCCCAAAGCCGAGGTCCTCGACCAGCTTGGCCGCGACGTCGGCGTTGTGTTCACCGATCGCGCGGTACGAGGTCCAGATCCCGATCTTGCCGAGCTGCATCACGGATAGGGTTGCACAGGGCCGGCCGGAGGCGGAGACTTGGTCTCATCGCGCACGTTCTCATTGCCCATGCCTCCAAACGCGGCTCGACGGCCGAGATCGCCGAGGCCATCGCCGAGGTCTTGCGTCAAGCCGGGCACGAGGTCGATTGCAAGCCGGCCGAGGACGTGGGGGATCTCGCCGCCTGCGACGCGGTCGTGCTCGGGAGCGCCGTGTACATGAAGCGCTGGCGCGGAGACGCCAAGCATTTCCTGCGCAAGCATGGTCACGAGCTGTCCGAGCTTCCGTTCTGGGTGTTCAGCTCCGGTCCTGTCGGCGACCCGAGCACGACGCCCGATCCCGCCTGGCTCGAGCCGCCGCGGATCATCGATCGAGCGCAGCAGCTCGGTGTTCGCGATCACGTCGTCTTCGGTGGGCGGGTTCCGGCCGAGCCGGAGGGGCGGATCGAGCGGTCCATGGTCGAGCACACTCCGGCTGAATACCGCGACCGGCGAGACTGGGACGAGATTCGCTCGTGGGCGCAGCGGATTGCGTCAGGGCTCGACTCGCCGGTTGCGGCCGCGTGATCGCGCGCTGAGCGCGCGGCTGCTGTGCGAGTTCGGCGATCCAGCTGTCGATGATGCGGCTGTAGCTCATGCGGCCTCCGAGTAGGCGGCTTCGGGTTCCAGGATTTCGGTTGTCGTCTCCGGCTGGGCGGCGGCGCCGTGCGTCACCGTCTGCAGCGTGACCGCTCCCACCAGCAGTGCGACTCCCGCGATGCCGGCGGAGACGACCCAGGCCAGATGGAAGCCGCCGACGAGCGCGGAAACGTGCGGGTCTCCGGCAGCCAGCAGGTCCTTGGTGCGGGTGGCCGAGAGCGTGGCCAGCACGGCCAGTCCGAGTGCGCCGCCCACCTGCACGGTCGTGTTGACCAGGCCGGACGCGAGACCCGAGTCGCTGGCCGTGGCGCCGGACATCGAGAGCGTCATCAGCGACGGGAAGGAGAGCCCGGCCCCGATTCCGAGCAGGATCATCGAGGGCAGCACGTCGGTCACGTAGACCGCGTGCACCGGCGCCCGGGCGAGCCAGGCGAGACCCACGACGAGCAACGCGAGACCCGGCAGCAGTGTCGCCTTGGGCCCGAAGCGGTTGTTCAGGCGGGCCGAGAACCCGAGCGACAGGACACCGATCCCGAGGCTGACCGGCAGGAACGCCAGCCCCGTCTCGATGGCGCTGTAGCCGAGGACCCGTTGCAGGAAGAGGACCCCGAGGAAGAACATCCCGAACAGGCCGGCGACCATCAGGAACTGGACCAGGTTCGCCCCTGAGACGTTGCGCGAGCGAAACATCCGCAGTGGGATCAGGGGATTCGCGGCCATCGACTCCCGGGCCACGAATGCGACCAGAAGAATCAGGGCGCCGACGCCGAAGCCGAGTGTATGGGCGGAGTCCCAGCCCTGGTCGCTGGCATGGACGATCGTGTAGACGGCGAGCATCAGCGCGCCGGTGACGAGCACGGCGCCGGCGGCATCGACCCCCCGGCCCAGACCGGGTGCATTCTCGTCGCGGGCCACGAGCCGCACGGCGAGCAACGCGGTGACCAGGCCGATCGGAATGTTGATGAAGAAGATCCAATGCCAATTGATCGACTGCGTGACCACGCCGCCGAGCAGCAACCCGAGAGACGCGCCGGCCGACGCCACGAAGCTGTAGACGCCGATCGCCTTGGCCTGCCTGCGCGGCTCGGGGAACATGGTCACGACCATGCCGAGGATCACGGCCGACGTGAGCGCTCCGCCCACGCCCTGAACGAAGCGAGCCGCGATCAGCTCCCCCTGACTCTGGGCCAGGCCGCAGACCAGCGAGGCCACGGTGAACAGGGCCAGACCGGTCATGAACACGGCCTTGCGCCCGACGAGATCGCCGAGCCGGCCGGCGAGGAGCAGCAGTCCCCCGAAGCTGATCAGGTACGCGTTGACGACCCAGGCAAGGCTCGCCTGGGAGAAGCCGAGGTCGTGCTGGATCGAGGGGAGAGCAACGTTCACGACCGTGGAATCGAGAATGATCATCAGCATTCCGACGCACAGTACGACCAGGGCGATCCACCGTGCTCGGTCGTCCTTGCTCGGGGCTTTCAGCGTCAGCGGGGCGGACTCCGTCATCGATCGCTCGCTTCCTGGTCGCTTAGGTCGGTTCAGACTGATTCCGTGCAAGAAGCAACCGTAGCAGATCGTCTGCTTCGGGACCATTTAGTACGGACGGGATCCGGGAGGGTGGGGTGCGGGGCCGGGTGGGGGCCGGCCGGTGGTTGGGGCCGGGCCGGGCCATGCAGAAAGCCGGAGTCCGTGCCCCCGCCAGGGCCGGCCTCGCGACTACCTCAGGAGGCGCGCGGCTCGCGGCGGCGGACCGACTTGCAGGCGGCCGGATCGGCCAGCCGGTGCTGAACCAGGTCGACCAGGTTCTGGAGCAGGGCTCGGCCCCCGTCACGCCCGAGCGAGGAGAGGACCTCGGTCTGAACGCGGACGGCGATCTCGTTGGCCTGCGTAACCTTGCGCCGGCCGGCCTTGGTCGCTTCGATCACGCGCGCCCGGCGATCGCTGGGCGACATCACGCGCTGGGCCAGCCCGGCGGCCTCGAGCTCGTCCAGCGTGACGACCATCGTCGTCTTGTCCAGCCCGACCAGCTCGGCGAGCTGCTTCTGCGTGTAGGAGCCGGTCTGCGCCGTGGCCAGAACCGAGTGCCCGCGAGGGGTGATGCCGAGAGGTTCGAAGGCCCCGGCGAGCTCGCTGGCCACGGCGTAATGCGCCTGGGCCAGGAGCCAGTTCAGGTTTCCGGCCAGGCAGTCGGGACACTCATCGACTGCGACCGGATCGTCTTTGGCGAGGGTTGTCATTGCATCTAAGATCCTAGCAGCGGTCGATCCGTCCTCAGACTATCTGCTACGGGACTATCTCCGGAAGGGACCGGGTGCGGCGTGCGAGAGATCAAGCGCCGCGTGCTGCTCGGGGCCCAGGCCCCCTGGGCCCCGCTGCTCGGGGAGGAGGGACGGGCCCTGCGCGAGGCCCTGCTTCAGTAGTCGCGACGGTCGGCGCTCCCGGGCTCCTGCACGATCGCTACCAGCGCTCGCCGGCGCGGAGGACTGGCGCACGAGATAGCGAAAGGCCCACTGGTCCCAAGACGCGCGAAGGAGCACATGCATGAGCGATTTCGATACACCCGGCACGGCGGTTGATGAACCGGTGAAGCGGCCGACCGCCAGTTCGCGATTTGCCGATCTCGGCGATCGTCTGGCACGGACGTTCGGCAGCCTCGACCGGACCGACACCGAACGTCTTGGCTGGGGATCCCCGCCGGACGCCCAGGATCAGGCCGTCACCGAGACGGAGCCCGTCTGGGGGCCCGGGGAACCGCGCTTTCCGCTCTCGCGCCAGGGCTACGACCGCGCGTACGTGGACGACCACATCGCCGATCTCGAGCGCGAGCTCGCGGAACTGCGGACGCAGCGTTCGCTGGCGAGTCCGATCAACGTCGAGATCGAGCGGATCGGTGAGCAGGCGACAGCCGTCCTCCGGGTCGCACACGAAGAGGCGCAGAAGACCATGTGCCGGGCGCAGGTGTCAGCCGAGCGCTGTGTCGCCGACGCCGAGTCAGCCGCGGTGAAGCTCACCGAAGAGGCCAACCGTCGCTTGCGCACGCTCGATGGCGACACCGATGTCGTGTGGCGCGAACGCGACCGGCTGATCCAGGACGTGCGCGATGTGTCCGCGGCATTGGTCTCGCTCGCCGATGCTGCCGCCGAGCGCTTTCCGGCGGAACCCGAGAAGATCACCGCGCCGACTCCCGTCGCGGAGAAGATCACCGCGCCGGCTCCGGTCGCCGGGCCGCCGGTCGACGAAACCGAGGAGTCACAGCCATCGGAGCCGGAAGTGAGCTAGCCTCGGGGTCCTGGGCCCGATGGAAGCGCACCTCTCAAGCCACCACCGCGACACGCTCGCGAAGATCTTCAACCATCCCGCGAGTGGCAACATCGAGTGGCGCCAGGTGCTGTCGCTGCTCGACGCGGTCGGGACCGTGACCGAGGAGCACAACGGCAAGCACAAGGTCACCATCGGCCCCGAGACCGAAATGTTCCCGGCGGCGCACGGGAAGGACGTCGACGTCCGCGTGATCGTCGACCTGCGGCGGATGCTCACGCAGGCGGGCCTTCACCCATCCGGGATCCCGGCCACGCCGGATCGGCGTTCGCGCGATCACGGTGACGGTCAGTGGGGCGAGCCGACCTAGCGACCGCGGTCTGGCTCGCCGCGCCGCATGAGGCCGAGGCCGTCGCCGGATTGCTGGTCGACTTCCGGGACCACCTGGGGCATTCGTGGCCGTTCGATGACTCGTTCCTCGAGTCGGTGCAGCGGCTGATCGGACGGGAGGACACTGAGTTCTGGCTCGCCGCGACCGACCACGGCGCTCCGCCGGTGGGGGTCTGTCAGCTGCGCTTCCGCCACTGCGTGTGGACGGCGGCGGAGGACTGCTGGCTGGAGGATCTGTTCGTGCGCGGCGAGGCGCGGCGCCGCGGGGTCGCGCGAGCGCTCGTCGGGCGGGCGCTCGACCGCGCGCGGGAGCGCGGCTGCCGCCGTGTCGAGCTCGACACGAGCGAGGACAACGCGGGCGCCGTCGGCTTGTACGAGAGCTTCGGCTTCTCGACCTCGAGCAAGGGCTCGAGCCTGGACCTGTTCATGGGCGTTCGCCTCGACCGCTAGACCCCGCGCCGCCATTGCGCTCACGCCCGAGGCGCTCAGGCCCGCGGGAGACCGACCTCGCGACGCGTGAGGCCAGGGGAGTCACAGCGCTGGTAGTCGCAGACATAGGGCCGGCCGTCGGAGCCGGCGTGAAAGTGGACGTGGTCCTGAGTCGAGTCGCCGGAATGGCGTGCGCGATGGTATTGGCGATTCGCCGGGTCATCGGATCTGTCCTTTGCCTGGGTGGTGCCTGGATGGATCTGTCGGGAAGACATGGCAGTCTCACCGGCAGCTTGTATGCCGCACACCGGTCCGTCAGGCGTTTCTGCAGCTCGAGGCCGAGGGTCTGCTCGAGCTGTAGCGGCGCGGGGCGCTCGTGGTCCCGATCTCGCCATCGGAGGCCGAGGATGTCCTCGAGGCGCGTCTGCTGATCGAGCAGCACTGCGCGCGCAGCGTGGCAGCCGAGGCGCCAGGGGGATCCCCGGCCTCCACGACGCGATCGCCGAGCAGCAGCGAGCACTGGCCAACGGTGGGACCGGCTTCATCGTCGCGGATCGGCGGTTTCACCGTGCGATCGTCGCGGCCAACGGCAATGCGCTGCTGACCCGCCAGTACGACACGTTGCGCGACCGTCAGCAGCGGATCGCGGCCACCGCCGTGGCTCGGGACCCGGCGCGCATCGTGCGCTTCATCGCCGAGCACGAGGAGCTCGTCGCCGCGATCGAGCGGGGCGATCCGGCGGCGGCCGCTCAGCTCACGGCCGCTCAGCTCACGGCCGCCCACCTCCGCGGCGCCGACGCGCTCGCCCGCCGGCCGCGGTCGCTCAGCGCGACGCCCTGACCCCGGCGGCGAAGGCGCGGGCAGCGCGAGTCGAGCTGCTGATGCGCCAATCGGTCTGCTTGCGCAGATCGAACCAGGTCAGCGACTTCACCTGTGGCTGCCGGCGGAGGTCTCCGAACATGGCGGTGATCCAAGCGGCCTTGTCGCCGCCGGCATCCGCGCTGCTGACCTCGCTGATCTGAACCGGTGTAGCCGGCGCGAGCTGGTGCAGGGTCTGAAGCGAGGCGTTGAACAGGCTCGCGAAGCTGCGCCAGCCCGTCCACGGCAGGGCGGATCCGCCGTTGAATCCCGACAGGCCGAGCATGTCGACGTAGGCGTTGCCGGGATACTCACCGAGGTTGATCGGGATCGCGATCCGCGAGACCGGGCTCCACACCCACTTCACGTTGGTGACGTGCTCGGCGGCGAAGATGTCGTGGACGTGGCGCCACGCGAGTACGAACTGGCCGCGCCGGTTTCCGTTCACACCCTCCGACCACGGATACCAGGAGCCATTCATCTCCTGGGCGAAGCGCAGCAGCACCGGGCCGCGGTAGACCCGGAGCTCGCGGGCCCACGTCCGGATGTAGGCGTCGTGGCGGCCCTTGATGATCGAGGCCAGCGTGAACCGGGGCTGGGGGCGTCGCAGGCCGACGGCGTAGTTCCAGGGCTCCCAGCAGATCTCGGGGATGCTGCCCCGGCGGGCCACGGCCCGAAGCTGCGCCGGGTCGAAGCGGGCGTGCTGCCAGTCCGCGTACCACATGATGATGTCCGCGTGCGCATGAACCGCGCGCTCGAAGGCGGTCACGGTCTGCAGATCCTTGGCGCTCCAGGGTGTGGTCGAGTTCGTCGCCAGGGGCGCGGTCGTCACCCCGATGGCGAGCGGTCCGGCGGCGGTGGCGACCGGCGCCGGCGGAGCTCGCGGAGTGCGGCCCAGATTCAGGAGCAGGTAACCGGGTGCCGCCACCCCGGCGAGCACGATCCCTCCCGTGGCGGCGGTGGCGACGATCTTGCCGGCGGCGCTTCGCAGCACGGCGCCGCGCAGATCGCGGGGGTGCTCGTGGATGTGGAGCGCCAGGATCGACACCGCCGCCGTCATGTACAGCGCGATATTGATCAGAG
>JADGPN010000631.1 GCA_017882465.1 Solirubrobacteraceae bacterium | reverse complement strand
GAGGACGGCCCTGACGCGCTGCGGCTGGTCGAGCAGCGCCGCGCGCTGGGGAAGGTCGTGCTCGAGATCCGCTGACGCGAAGGGCGTCCATGCCGGGCGCCGTCGGCCCGGCCGGGAAGACAGCCGCTTTGGGCTACAAGCGACAGCGCATCGCGCCGGCCGTAATTGTGCTCAAGCTGGTCGCGCTCGAGACTGCCGGATCTCGATCCTTGCGACAGTGTCATGCGCGCGATCAGGCGCGGATGAGGCTCCTGCTTCGTCGTGAAGGGGGAACTTTGGCTCGCCGGTGGCCGAAACGCATGGGTGTTCAGACCAACGCCGAGGACCCGAGAATCGTCTACCAGGTTCCCTTGCTGCGCGTCCTGCCCACCGTCGCGCTGTCAGTGTGGCGCCGATCACTCCGCGTTCGGATCACCGCTCGGGCGAGATCGCGGCGTCGTGACGATTCCGGCGGCGAGATCATCCGCTGCTGAAGCTTTGGCGTCCTGACGAAGTGCTGGCGTGTTGGTTCGGATGGGGGTGTGCACGACCACCGCGCGGCCAGTCGCAACGGCAAAGCCAACTAACGCCGCGACGCAAGCACGCGTAACCGTTGACCACCAAGAGCGCCTCGCGAGATCTGCGACCGATGGCTTGGCCACGACCGAGTCTCCAGGCTGTGCGTCGTCTGGAGTAACGCAGTGGTCAATTGCACCGCGCTTGCGCAAGCGTGAGATTCTGTCAGGGTGCATCTGCATTCCCTCGGCAGGCTGGTAGGGCAGGTTGTTAATGAGTCGCGTGTCCGGAGGTGAGGTGATGCAGGTCGAGCTTGCTGATGCGCAGGGCGTTGAGCACCTGCACTCGTTGCGCTAATCCGGACCCGCCCTGCACGACCAGCCAGGCATCACCAACTCGTTTGGCTGTCAACGAGAACTGCGGCGAATCAGCGGAGATAGGCGTGTCGTAGTTCAGGGAGACTCGCCCGAGGGGGAGGTTGACCATGTCCGGCTGGCCGGGTATCGGCCGCGCGCCGGGAATTGGCCCCAGAACCTGCCCGGGCCTGTGGCCATCGAGCAGCACGGCGGCCTGGAGCGGCCACCCGTCCATCCAGTACTCCGTATCGACGCACGACAGGAACACTTCGCCGAGCGCATCGTTGACCGGCGAGAGCCAGGCGACGGTGTGGCCGAACTGGACGTGAAGTGCGGGGAGGCCGTGTTGCGCCAGCTCACAGACGCCCGGACGCGGACGGGTCGGGGCGTGATAGCCCGGGCCCTGGTAGGGCACCGTGAATTCCCCCAACGGCCACCAGCGCGACACAGCGTCAGGTGCCATCCAGGTCAACGGCGGCGGTCGGAATCCGACCCCGGAGGGGCGACAACGTTTCGCACGACGAGTGCACCCGTCCCTCGTGAAATGTGTGGGGATCGCCTGCCCGGAGCGGGCGAGCGGCTCGACGGGGACGAGGAGGACGTTCTTCATCCCCGGCGAATGCTTACCGACCGGGGCGGGTCCGTGGGCGGGGATGAGGAACACGCGTCCTTTGGCGGGGATGGAGACCACGGCGGCTCGATCGCCGCTCGGCAGGGCGGGTGAAGTGATGGTGCGGATCGTGTGGCTCCCAATCCGGACGGCGAACACCTGCGGGCCGGTAAGGACGTACGTGACCGCGTTGCCGCGCGCGAAGCAGACGGGGCAGCTATCGGGGCCGGTGCCGCCGCCGAAGACGGGGAACGTGGCCGTTGGATACCCATCCGTCCCTCCGCTCGGGGAGGGTTGGACAAGCGTCCCCCCGCTCTGGGGGGGTTGGATGCTGGCGCCCGTCCTGGTGTAGATGATGAGCGACTCCCATCCCGCCACCCCGGCGGGCAGACTGGGGGTCACTGCGATCGTGTAGGTGTAGCCCGCCAGCGAGGCGGGGGTAATCGCTCCCGGGACTTTCCCCGCAAGCGGCTGTGAGGCGCTCCGGGTGAGCGAGACAACCGCCGTCCCGCCCGCCCCGGCGATCACCAGCGCCGCTAGCAAGATCGCCATCGGGCGCGACGGTCGGCGAAGCCAGCCCCACCGTTTACGCGGCGCGGGCAGCGCCGCACGCTCGGCCGCGCTCACCAGGTCAGCGCGCAGGATGTCAAACGGATCCTTCATCGTCCCTCCAGACTTCCCCGTAAGCGCGCGAGCCCGCGCGAGACACGCTTTCTGACCACTTGCTCAGAACAGCGCAGCTCGGCGGCGATCGCGCGATAAGTCTCTTCCAGCACGACCCGGCGGATGACCGCCTCCCGCTCGACAGCCTCCAACGAAGCAAGCGCCTCCCGCAACCGGACGTCCGCTCGGTCGGCGATCACCTCCAACTGCTCCTCCTCAAGCTCAACCCGACCCATCCCAAGGCGCTCCCGACTATCCGACTCCACCTGCCCCCGGCGCGCGGAATCGATCATCACATTGCGCGCGATCCCCAGAAGCCACGCAACCGCCGGCCCCTTCGCCGAGTCGTACTGCAGACGATGCTCCAGCGCCCGCGCAAACGTCTCGGCCACCAGATCGAACACCACATCCGGCTCGCCGATCCAGCTGCCGATAAACGCCGTGACCGCCCTCACGTGGCGGTCATAGAAGCAGCCAAAATCAAACGCGACCCCGCTGCTCAGCAACTCCGCGTCTGCGCGCTCATCATGCATATCACCCCGTATACGGTTCAGCACCGAGAATTGTGACCGGCGACCGCTCGTCGTCCGCTCATGGCCTCGCGAGGAGCGGCGCTCTAGGCCAGAGGGAGACTGCCGGTTTGTCGCCGAACCAGCAACCTCACCATGACCGCTCCTCCGGGCTACAAGCGGAAGCTCCTTGTCGCGCGCCGACGTGGCCCGTTTGCCGCTGAAGGAGCCACGCCGATTCCGCCCGGAATTAGCTGTCCAGCGACTCGCGAGCAAGCACCCGCCGAGGTCCGTGGCGGCCGAGGGAGGGCTT
>JADGPN010000142.1 GCA_017882465.1 Solirubrobacteraceae bacterium | reverse complement strand
GCCCGCTTCGCCGAGCTGCCCCAGATCGTGGCGCTCATCGAGCAGGGCGACCGGCGCGCGGTGGGGGTCACGGTGGAGGGATTGCCCGTGGAGGTGACGTTCGCCGAGCCAGAGCGGTTCGGAACGGCGTTGGTCCGCGCCACGGGTTCCGCCGCGTACGTCGAGGCGCTCGAGCCGCTCCCGGACGCGGCCGACAAGCCCGCGATCTACGCCGCGCTGGGTACTCCCTGGTGCCCGCCGGAGTTGCGGGAGGCGCCGTTCCGCGGCGAGCCGCCGGACCTCGTCGAGCTCGCGCAGATCCGGGGCGATCTGCACAGCCATACCACGTGGTCGGACGGCAGGGCGAGCGTTGAGGAGATGGCCCGCGCCGCGCAGGAGCTTGGCTATGACTACCTCGCGATCTGCGATCACACGCCCGCGGTCGGCGCGGTCAGGGGGCTGAGCCCGGATGACGTGCGTCGCCAGGGTCAGGAGATCGCGGCAGCGAACGAGCGGCTGGCGCCGTTTCGGGTGCTGCGCGGGATCGAGTGCGACATCCTCCGTGACGGGAGTCTCGACCTCCCTGATGACGTGCTGGCCGAGCTCGAGTGGGTGCAGGCGAGCGCGCACGGTGGGCAGCGGATGCCGCGGCGGGAGATGACCAAGCGCGTCGAGGAGGCGCTTCGCAACCCCTGCGTGCGCTGCCTCAGCCACCCGAAGGGCCGCTACATCAACCGGCGGCCCGAGAACGAGCTCGACCTGGACCGGGTGTTCGAGGTCGCGCTCGCGCACCAGGTCGCGCTCGAGGTCAACGGCCTCCCCGACCGCCTCGATCTCAGCGGCGAGCATGTGCGCGAGGCGCTCAGAGCCGGCGTGCAGATCGTGTGCTCGACCGATGCGCACTCGCCGCGCGGGCTGGGGAACATGGTGCTGTCGGTCGCGACGGCCCGGCGCGGGTGGGCGAGCCCCGCGCACGTGCTCAACACGCGGCCACTTGACGGGCTCCTGACCCCGTCCGCGCGCTGACCCGCCCTCGCACCAACACCGGCTGAGCGATCGACCACCGCTTCTCCGACCTTCCCGCGCCGAACCTCGCTCGCGATGAAGTAGACGAAGCGGTGATTGAGCACTTCCATCTCCGAGCGCGCGTCGACGAGCGCGATCATCTCGGGATACCGGCTGGGGTCGGGACGACGAGGTCGTTCTCATCGGACAGTGGGCTGCCTCGCCTTTGTGCTTGGGCATCGGGCTGACGGAGACCATGATCCCGCCGGCTTTCCAGCTGGCGATCATGGCGATCGGGAACTGCGGCACGTTCTGCAGATACACGGCGAGGCGCTCACCTGGCTGAAAGCCCTGGGCCTGAAGCGCTGCCGCCAGCACGTCGGTGATCTCGTCCAGCTCTCCGTAGCTGATCGCCATATCGAAGTAGTACAGCGCCGGCTTGTCCGGATACCAGCGGCCGTGTGACCGACGCCGCAAGCATGCTCTGGTGCTCGGGCTCGATGTCGTGCGGCACTCCGGCCGCATACAGCCTCAGAAGGGCCGCTGCGCGTAAACACTCATCGTCCTCTCCCCGTTGAAGCTCCCCCGGCTCGCACCGGGGGGGTCCTGCTGGCCTCAGTCGTAGGCCTCAGGGCTGTGCTTGAACGTCGGCCAGGCGTCGGGATCGTGCCCGGTGACCACGGTGGCGTTGCTGCGCGCGGCGATCCGGTGCAGCTTCTTGACCGAGCGGAGGGCGTCGACCGCGGAGGCGAGGAAGCCGGGCAGCGCCTTCTCCTCCCAGTGGTCCGTGGTGTACGCCGCGTCCGCGGTGAGCAGCATCGCGCCCGTGTTCGGCAGCGTGACCTCGAAGGACTGGTGGCCGGGTGCGTGTCCGGGCGTCTGCCAGCACCGGATGGTGCCGTCGCCGAACACGTCGTAGCCGTCGTCGGTGGCGTCGAGCAGCGCCCACGGGATGCCGGGCTTGTTGTAATCCTTCTGTATGTAGCCGCCGGCCTGTGTGGTCGAGGTGCAGGTGGGACTGCAGCACATGGCGCACGTCGGCGGGGTCGAACCCGGCCGCCTTCATCGCCGGCACGCAGGCCTGCTCGGGCGCCATCTCAGGCCAGTACACATCGGTGATGTCGCCCCAGTGACCGCGGGCATCGGTCGCGCACTCGGCGGCGTTCCCGCCGTCGATGACCGCGAGGCCTCGCGGGTGCTCGATCACGTACCAGGGCAAGGGGACCTCGTACTCCTCGCCCAGGCCCTGGTTCATCTTGATGTTCTCGATGTGGCACTTGAGCGTCCCGCATTCGAACATGTGCAGCTTCACGCCCTCGGGGACGGTTGACGCGCCGGGATCCCGGCTCTTCTGGGTATCCATCGAGGTCATCGCGTTCCTCTCCGCTCAGGATTCGTGGTTACCAGTTGGTCATGGACGCGGCGATGATGTGGCGCAGGTCCTCCTCGCCCACGTCCTTCGGCGCGACCGCCAGCAGGCGCTGCTGCTTGAGCGCGCCGTCGACGAGCGCGGGGATGTCGTCCTCCGTATAGCCGAGCTCGGCCACGCCTCGGGGCGCAGCGATGTCCTGCATCAGCTCGCGGAGAATGTCGGGCAGCGTTTCGGGTCCGGGATCGGTGATCGGCTCGCCGGCGAGCAGTTCGGCGACCTGGTGATGGCGCTCTGGCATCGCGTCGTAGGTGAAGCGGAACGCAGCCGGTGCGGTGACGATCACCGAGTGGCCGTGGGGGACGAACGGATGGTCGTCGGGGTAGCCGGGAGGCTGGCACTCGTGCTTGACCGAGGCGATCGGGTATGCGCAGGAGTGCGGGATGTGCACTCCTGCGGAACCGAAGCCCACGCCGGCCATCGTGGCGGCGAGCATCATGAACCCGCGAGCCTCCACGTCGTCGCTGTCGGCCACCGCGCGGCGCAGGTAGCGGCCGCCGAACTCGAGCGCCTTCGCCGACCACACGTCGGCGACCGGGTTGGAGCCCTGATACGGCGGCCGGTCATCCGGCGACTCCGGACGGCCACGGGTGTCGAAGGGCTTGGACAGGAACGACTCGGCGGCGTGGCACACCACGTCGAGCCCCGTCGAGGAGGTTACCTCGGGTCCGAGAGAGCGCGTCATGTCGGGATCGACGATCGCCTGCGTCGCCCGCAGGTACCGGTGAGAGATCCCCGTCTTGACCTTGAGATCGGGGATGTCGAGCACGGCCACGGTGGTCGCCTCGGACCCGGTTCCGGAGGTCGTCGGGATGGCGAGATGCGGCTTCAGTGGCGACGGCGGCTTCTTGCCCTTGCCGACCGGCGGGTTGACGTAGTCCATGACCGGGGCCGGGTGCGCCGAGACGAGGTTCGCGACCTTGGCGGTGTCCATGCTCGAGCCGCCCCCCACCGACACGAAGCCGTCGACCTGATGCTCGAGCGCGAAGTCCGCGGCGTCCAGGGATCGGTGACGAGCATCGCGCGCTTCACGCCGAGGCGCCTCAGCTCCCAACCGGCGTCCGCGGACGCCCCGGTCCCGAACTTCACCGGAGTGGCCTCCATGGTAAAGATGGTTTCGTGGTCGGAAGCCATGGCTCTTCTCTCTGTTCGCCTGGGTGTCTCCCTGGGTAGGGGTTACCCATGCCGGACCTTCAGCAAGCACTCGCGGAGGTGGTCGGCTCGCGGCACGTGCTGAGCGACCCGGAGCTGACCTCGTCCTACGAGCGCGACTACACCGGCCGCTACGAAGGACGCGCGCGGTTCGTGGTGCGGCCCGCCGACACCGGCGAGGTGGCCGGGTCGATGGCCGCGTGTGCCCGCCACGGAGCGGCGGTCGTTCCCCAGGGCGGGAACACGGGACTGGTCGGCGCGAGCGTGCCGCGCTCAGGCGAGGTGGTGTTCTCGCTGCAGCGCCTGAGTGAGATCGGCGACGTGGACCCGGCGGTGGGGCAGGTGATCGTCGGGGCGGGAGCGACCCTGGCGGCGCTCCAGGCGTCGGCGCGCGCCGCCGGCGAGGATGCGGGGCTCGACTTCGCCGCTCGCGATTCGTGCACGATCGGCGGCGTGGTCGCGTGCGATGCCGGGGGCGCTCGAGCGCTGCGCCATGGAACCGCTCGGGCGCATGTGGCGGGGCTCGAGGCGGTGTTGGCCGACGGCTCGGTCATCTCGCGACTCGCCGGTCTGAGCAAGGACAACGCCGGCTACGACCTGCCGGCGCTGCTCGTCGGCTCGGAGGGGACGCTCGGGATCATCACGCGGGTGCGCTGGAAACTCGAGCCACTGCTGCCCGCGCGGGTTGCCGCGCTGGTGCCGCTTCAGTCCACGAGTGAGGCGGCCCGGCTTCTGGCGGCGCTGCGGGCTCGCGCGCCGTCGCTCGAGAGCTGCGACTTCTTCCTCGACGAGGGCCTGCGACTGGTGCTCGAGCATCAGCGACGTGAGTCGCCGCTGCGCGCCGCCGCGCCCCTGTACGTGCTGGCCGAATGCGCGGCTCGGTCCGACCCGACCGAGGAGCTGGCGGAGGCGCTCGAGCGCGCGGGCATCGATGACGCCCTGATCGCCGACGACAGCACCAGCCGAGCCGGCCTGTGGACGCTGCGCGAGGGGCACACCGACGCGATCAACGCAGCGGGGATCCCGCACAAGCTCGACGTCGGGATCCCGCTCGAGCAGTTCGGCCGCTTCCTCGATCGGGTCCCCGATGCGGTCGTCGCGGCCGGCGGCGAGCGCACGATCCTGTTCGGCCACCTCGGCGACGGCAACGTCCACGTCAACGTGCTCGGGGCCGACCCTGGCGATCCGCGCGTCGATAATGCGGTGCTCGAGATGACGCTCGAGTGCGGGGGAACGATCAGTGCGGAGCATGGCGTCGGGGTCGAGAAGGCGCGGTGGCTGGAGCGAGCCCGGGGCGCGGCGGAGGTCGCCGCGATGCGCGCGATCAAGCGCGCCCTGGATCCGGACAACCTCCTAAACCCCGGCGCCGTTCTCCTCAGCGCGGACTGAGGGGCGCTCAGCCTTGGCACGTCTGATCGGTGGTGACCGGTGAAGGAGATCACCGGACACGCGAGCGCAGTCGTGGCCGCGCCGGTCGAGGAGTGCTTTGCCCTGCTGGAGGCGGTCGACCGCTATCCGACCTGGAACAGGGATCTCGTTCGCGAGGTGGACGTGCTCCAGCAGGCCATCGACGGTCGGCCGGCCACGGCGCGGGCGAGGATTCACGTGGCTCAGAGCCCGTTTGGCAAGAACTTCGAGTTCGTCGTCGCCGTGCACAGCGAACCGATGACCGCCGTCCAGCTGACGCGGCTACCGAGCTCGCCTTCTGACCGCGAGGGTCTGTCGATCGGCTGGCGCATGCGCCCGGAGGCGGGCACCGAAATCGCACTCGAGTTCCGCGCGACGACCTCGCTGTTGCCCAGTCTGCTCCCGCTGTTCGGCGTCGGCGACATGATTGCCGGCACGCTCCTCGGTGCGGCCACGCGGGTACTGAACGCTCCATCGGCCGCCGGCTCCGCCTGACCGGCACCTGGATCGGGGAGTTCGGATCCGGCCACGGGGGTCGTACAGCGTGTCGGTGGGATGGGGCGAGCCGGGCACCCGCCGTCGTTCACGCCGCCGCGAACCGGGACACAAGCTCTCGAGCCACCACCTGAACGTCGACCGGCCCGCCGCGGTTGAGCCGCTTGGCCAGCGCCCGCGGATACAGCAGTTCGTGCCCAGCCATGCTCAGCGTCCAGGCCCACGGCAGGTCGGCATCGACGAAGCACAAGACGCCGCGCACCGGCACCCCGGGCGCGATCCGAGCGACCGCCGCGTCGACGAGTGACACCTGCGTCGTGAGCCCGTGGATGAGCCTTGTCCGGTCGGACCCGGCGATCTTCAGCTTCGCCTTGCCCAGGGGCGATCGATCGATTGTCAGCCTGCCGTTGTAGCGCTTGGCGTCGATGACCCAGACGCCGGCGGGCGCGATGGCGATATGGTCGATGCTGGCGAGGCTGCCGGGAATCCGGCGCTCGTGGAGCAGGATCGCGCGATCGTTGACCAGTTCGGCGAGCCGCCGCGCGACCTGTTCCGCACCGCTCGCCCTTGGGGCCCAGGCGTGCTGATGTTGCGGCTCGTCCTGGAGGGCAAACAGGAGGCCGCCAATCCGGGGCTGGCGCTCGCGGGCGCGCTTCTCTCGGTTGGCCGGTTGGCGCTGGTGTTCGCGGCGAGCGCTGGCGCCGGCCGTCCCAAGCTCGATCTCGGGATCGCTGTCAGAGCCGTTCGAGGGGGGACCGATCGACATGATCATCTCATCGGAGCGCGACCGCCACGGCTTGAGGAGCGTGGTCCGTTCTTGCGACCTTGTCCTCCCGCTCCCAGCGCGCGATCGTCGTGCGCAGCGCCGGGATCGCAGCGATGGCCACGGGCGTGGGCAGCCAAACGGCGACCGTGCGGTAGGCCAGCACCGCGGGGAGGGCCAGTTCGGCGGGCACGCCGAAGGCGATCAGGACGCTGGCGATGCCACCGCTGACCGAGCCGGGGATCGGGAGCGTATTGGCTACCTGGCCCACGAGATACGCGAGTGCGAGCACCGGGAGCACGGGGGGCGAGCCGAACGCGTGGAGCATCGCCCACAGGACGCCGGCGTCGAACACCCAGTACGCGATCGCCCCGGCCAGCCGAAGCTCGCCTGTCCGAACGAGTTCGCAGGCGTCGCGCACCGCGAGGCCGATCAGCCGGGCCCCGCTTCGCACGCGCCTGGACACCGACCAGCCGCGCGAGGGGCCTGACGTGCCGCCCGGCGAGCGGTCGGCCGCCAAGACCATCCGGGCCCGAGGCGTCGCCGCGAGACCCAGGCCGATCACGATCGCCAGCAGCGCCGCGACCGCCGGCACCGCGCTCACCGCCACCGGGCCCGGGCTGCTCACGAGGCCGAGCGCCAGGACCGCGCCAGAGAGGACGATCGACGCCAGGAAGACCGAGTAGAGCAGGACCAGGAACATGAGCAGAATCCGCGAGGCCGCGCGTGGACGCGGGCCCGCCCGTCGCAAGGCCCACAGCGTCAGCGCCGCGCCACCGGCTCCTGCCGTGGGGAGCAGACGTGTCGCCGCCGCCCCGGCCAGCGTGATCTGTACGCTCTCGCGCACGCCCACCCGAGGGGCGGCTCGCCCTGCGACCAGCGACAGCAGCGCCACGTAGCCCGCCAGCGAGATGGACTCGAACACGATCCCCGCCGCCACCCAACGAGGGTTGACGCCGAGGCCGCGCCGCAACGCGTCGGCGAAGGCGGGGACGTGACCGCCGACCAGCAGCACGGCGACCACGGCCGCTCCGCCCAGCGCCATCGGCACCGCAGCTCGTCTCAGCAGCGAGCGGACGTCCAGCGCGGGCAGCGTGAACTCGGCAGCGGCGGTGTGATCGGGGGCGAACATGGGGCGGTCGGGTGCGGGGCGCGGCGGGGGGTGAAACAGTTCTACGCGCTCAGCCGCGCCGTGGATGTGAGATCGGTCGCATTGCCTCGGGATTTCGGGAAGAAGGGCGGCCTCGCTCGACTGCGAGCGAGGTCCGCGTCCACATAGACCCGGATCGGCGCCGAGACTCATCGGCGGGCCACGGCGACGCCGATCGAGTGGCCGGCCCCGCACCGCTGCGACCGTGCGGCCGCCACGTTGATGCCGGGCGCCCCTCGCCGGCTCGCTAGCCTTGACGACATGGCGGCGATCACGAGACGACGTTGGCTGGCCGCGCTCGGGACGGCGACCTCGGTCGGACTGGCGGCTGCGCCCGACGCGCTCGCTCGCGCCGGCGGCGGCAGCTCGGGATTCGGCCGCGGTGGTGGCCTCGGCGGCGGTGGCGGCCTCGGTCGCGGCTTCGGTCACGGGCACTTCTTCTTCATCCCCATCGGCGGCGGTGGCGGGATCTTCATCTTGATCCTGATCGTCCTGGTCGTGCTGTTCGTGCTCCCGCGTGTGATCATGTGGTGGCGCGCTCAGCAGAGCGGGGGCACGGCTTCGCGGCGGAGGGTGGCCGAGCGCGGGCGGCGTGTGGAGCTCGCCGCCGCCGAGGCGTCCGAGGACGACGCGGCGTTTGCGCCCGATCAGGTTCGCTCACAGGCAAAGAGGCTGTTCCTGGACATCCAGTCCGCGTGGGATGACGGCGATCGCCCTCGTCTGCGTGAGCTCGTCGCGCCGGAGCTGCTGGCCGAATGGGAGCGACGTCTGGACGACTTCGACCGCAAGGGCTGGCGCAACCGCGTGCAGCCGCTCGGCGAGCCGACGGTCGAGTACGTGGGGCTCACCAACCGCGGCGAGGATCGCGAGGATCGCGTCGTGGTGCGGGTCGAGGCGAGGCTGCGCGACTACGTCGAGGATTCCTACGGGCAGCGCGTCGGCCGGGTCGATGCCTCAGGAGACACGAGCCGGGTGCGCGAGTTCTGGACCCTGGCCAAGCGCGACGGCCAGTGGATCCTGCAGTCGATCGAGCAGGGGGGCGAGGGTGCTCACCGGCTGAGCGAGGGGATTGTGGCCACGCCGTGGGCCGACGAGCAGGCGATGCGCGACGAGGCCCTGGTCCAGGGCGCGGTGCAGGACGCCGTGCCCGAGGGCACCAACGTGGCCGAGATCGCCGACCTCGACTTCAAGGGCGATGGCCGCGCCGCTGCGCTCGACCTGTCAGTCGCCGACGGCAGGTTTGCGCCCGACGTGCTCGAGGTCGCTGCTCGCCGCGCGGTCACGGCCTGGGCCGAAGCCGTGGACGGCGACGACGGCCCGCTGCTGGCCGTGTCGCACCCCGACGCCGCCCAGGAGCTGCTCCATCCCGGCGACCCCGGCGGCCACACGCGTCTCGTCGTGCGCGGCCTCGAGGTGCGCCGCATCACGATCGTGTCGCTCGACGCGGCGTCGGACCCTCCGACGATGACGATCGACGTCGAGGTCGCCGGCCGGCGCTATCTCGAGGATCGCGACACCGCCGCGGTGGTGGCCGGCAGCCAGTCGCGGGCCGTCACCTTCACCGAGCGCTGGACGCTCGCCCTCGATGGGCCCGACGACCAGCCCTGGCGGATCGCCGCTGTCGGCGCCCCCGCCGGGCGACCGTAGCCGTAGCGCGCCCGCCACTCCCCAGGCCGCGCGCGGCGGGAGGCAAGCACCCGGGTTTCCGGGCCCACCTCCCCTTCGACCGGCTCAGGCCGACGTGCTGCCCGCGGGCTGATCGGGCCGGCGTGGCAGGGTGGCCGGTGCGGCGTCATCGACGATGTGGCAGAGCAACGAGAACCCCGCCCATCCGGCGATCCCGGATGGGACGTACGGGTGCAACGAGGCGGTGTAGACCGTGCTCCCCGACGGTCCGGACGTCCCGGCGTTCGCCCTCTGCGCGCCTGAGAGCGGACCGCACAGCGCCGGCGCGGTGGCCTCTCCGGGCAGCTGGTTGTTCAGCTCACTACGGTCGAGGACGTTGTCGTAGATGCCGTTGCCGTTGAAGTCGATGCCGTGCACGATGATCACGGCGTTGTCGGCCCGGATCGCGTTGGCGATGGCCTGAGGGACCGTGAACGTGCGGGTGTAGCGGATGCCCCCGACCGTGGGATAGCGGGAGAAGTCGACGATGCTCCTCGGGCTCGTGTCGCCCCGGAGCGTCAGGGCCGTCACCGGCGGGCCGTAGAACTTGATCCCGTCGGTGGTGCTGATCGAGGGGTGGCCGTTGTGCAGATGCGCCGCCGACGCCGTCGGGCAGATTCCCCGCCCGCCCGCGTGGATGTGCATCGCATGGGGCGAGCCGTTCAGCAGCCCATTCGTATCGAGGGACACGGTGATCGCGTTGCCCCGCAACTGGACGCTCGCGCTCCCCGTTCCGGTCACTCGGTTGGTCGGGACGGGACGCGGGGCGGCCACGAAGCGAGCGCCGCCCCGTGCGCTCGAGGAGCCGGCGGAGCTCAGCGCCAGGAGGCCTGCGACCGCGCCACCGGCGAGCAGCAACAGCGCCGGCGCAGCCCACCGGTACCGGCGCAGCGAGCGGCCGGGCCTCGGGGCGTGCGCCCCGGAGTCGGCCCGCCCCGCGTCGTGCTGCGGTGCGGGTGCGGCGGCCAAGCCCTGCGGCGCCGCGGGCGCCGGCGCCGCGTCGGCCGCGTCGG
>JADGPN010000630.1 GCA_017882465.1 Solirubrobacteraceae bacterium | reverse complement strand
ACTGCCCCCAAACGCGCATCCCCGAACAACGCGACGGGCGTGTCCCAGTTCGCCGGGAGTGGGACGCGTTATGTGCGCAGAGCTGTTCGACGCCGGTGCAGGGATGAGGAGCGCCGATCAGGCAGTTATGGCGCGCGTCAGGCCACCTGTTCTCAACTGGTTCCCCGAGCGCAGCGAGGGCGGGAGCAAGCCGTTCGCAGCCGTTACGAGGCTCGATTCCCCGAAATGTTCGAGGTGCCGCGATCGTGAGCGTGAGGAGTGTCCTGCTACGACGACAGCCCGTTCTTCCGACGACCGCCACCGGCGTCGACCGGGGTCGTTCATCACTCGTTCGGGAATCGCCATTCCGAGCTGAACGCCGGCGCGTGACGCCGGTGGAAGAACTGCGGCGTTTGCCCGACCCATGGGGCGGTGTCTTCCATGCCTGGGCCCGCGGGCACGAAGCGTTGCATCCGAACGACGCGGACGCTGTGGAGATCGTCGAGGATCGCTTCGTTGCAGGCCTCGCAGACTGGCGCGTCCGACGGCGTTGGCGACGCCGCGATCATGCGCTCAGCCTGAGGTGACGAGGGCGCGCCACGTCGTTGCAGGCTTGCGATGGAAGTCGTAGGCGACCAACGCGGTCACAGCATCGCGAGACTCGAGCTGCTTGGCCTGTTCCGTGGCGGTGGCTCTTGCTGCTTGGTTAGCTGCCCGTCGCTGACGCTTACGACTCATGGACAAATCATGACATATCGCCCGGGGCGGGTCTATGGGTCGCGAGGCGCATACCTGATCAGTGACGCGCCGAATCTCTTCGGGTCGACCTGCAACGGCTTGACTTAGATGAGACACGGATCGTCAGGGCCCCAGATGTCAGTCCGCTCTTCCAGTGACAAGAACCCGACCGCTGCGTAGAACGCGCGGGTTCTCCCGTACACCTCAGAGACTCCCGTGGGTCCGAACGTCTTGACCTGAAGCAGCAAGATGCCGCGCTGACAAAGCCCGGCCTCCACCTGCTCAAGGAGCCGGCGACCGACTCCGCGACGGTGCACGGTGCGGTCGACCGCGAGCAGTTCGATCTCCGCTGCGACAGACGTGTGCTGACGGACGACGCAAACGCCGATGACTGCTTCGTCGTCGAGAGCGACAGTGGTCGGAAGTGTTCTGGCGTCCTCGACATAGCGGCGGATCGAGGCTTCGATGCCGAACCACTCCGGAAGGTCTCGAAGCAACCGCTCGACATCCTCGTGCCACTGCAGGCCGGACACGATCGAGATCGTCACGAAAACGAGCTTGCCTGATCCGACACGATCGGTCGAGCGCCGATCGGCAGTTATGGCGTTCGTGGCCGCCTGGCAGTGAGCGTCACCAGTCGAGTCGTTTCAGCGATCGCCGCACGTGCTCATCAAGGTGCGCGAGTGACAATTGATAGTTGGGCACATGGCCTTGCTCTCGGTCCGCGGCGAGGGACTCCGCAAGGTAATGCCGTGAGCTGAACACACACATGAGGTCGTACACGGCGAGTTCGTCAGAGGTGCCGCCGACGATGCCCGAGTATGCGTCGGCGAGGCGATCGGCGATGTCCGGTCCGAGGAGTACGCACACCGAGGCTCGGCAATACGCGAGGTCGTACCACCGGGTGTCGAGCCGTGCTGCGCTCCAGTCGACGACACCACTGATGCGGCCGCGGTGCCAGAGGACGTTGCCCGGGTGGAAGTCGCCGTGAGTGAGGACGCGCTCGGACGTACGTAAAGGCAGACGTGCTGTGACGGCGCCAACGGCGGCGGCGGTCAGCGGATCGTGTTCGCCCGCTGGTGCGCGCCAAGTCTCGAAACGTGGAGGTCGCGTGACCGCACCCTCAGCCCCGTCCAAAGGCGTTTCGTGCAACTCCGCCAGCGCCTGCGCGAGCGCCCCGACCCACGAGTCGACGTCCTTGGGCGTCAAGTCCGGACGCCCAGGCAACCGCGACATGACCACGGTGGGCCTGCCGAACCAGACGGACTCCAGATCAGCAACGATCGGCTCAGGCACCGGCAGCGCGACCCGCTGGGCGAACTCGAGACGACTCCACTCCAACGGTGCCGTACCGTCACCGTCACGGTAGAGCTTCACGACCACTCGGCGGGGCGTCCGATCGAGTGTCACGTCGTAGGCATCGGTCATCCCGGCTCCCGCCAACCGACGCAACCGCGTTACACGCGCGCCCGGGGCAACCGCTTCGGCCAACGCCTTCCACCCAAGGTGTCTCGGCGCCATCGCGCCAGATTGCCCGCTCTGGCGTGTTCTCGCCACGGCACCCCAGGGTCATGTCGCCTGATCGAGCGGGCCGGGCTAACCCTCGTCGGTTTCGTCCTCTGGGTACTCGGACTCTTGCTCGGCCGCGTCCTCAACTTCTTGCGGGCCGTCGGGCTTTGGTTCCTTCGGGTCCCTGTCTCGCTCGCTCATAGCTCGATGATCTCATCCGAGCGCGTGATGGTGCACGACGTCGCGCGTGAGGGGCGCGCTGTTTGATGTGAATTCGTGACGCCGCCGCAGCCCACCCACACTGACGGCGCAAGGTCACAAGGATGCGACGCGCCCCGCCCCCAACGAAACTCACAAGGAACGCACAAGGTGCGCTCAACCGGTTGGGAGGCGGGGTGGGAATGCTGCGCCTATGCGGCTGACGATCGACCCCGAGGGTGTGCGTGTCCTCGTCGTCGACGACGAGGACTACATCACCGACCTGATCGCGGTCGGGCTGCGCTTCGTGGGCTTCGACGTCGACACCGCGATCGACGGGCGGGATGCGCTCGCCAAGATCGCGTCGACCCGGCCCGATCTGGTGGTGCTCGATATCTCGATGCCGGGGATCGACGGGCTCGAGGTGTTGCAACGGATGCGCCGCGACGGTGTGTCGACACCGGTCGTGTTCCTCACCGCTCGCGACGCGCCGGTCGACCGGGTGAAGGGCCTGCACCTCGGCGCCGACG
>JADGPN010000629.1 GCA_017882465.1 Solirubrobacteraceae bacterium | reverse complement strand
CGATTCCGTACATGTTCTCCCTCTCTCGGGTCGCCGGTCAGGCGCGTCCCAGCGCCGAACCAGTTCGGCTCACGGCTGATACGGCCATTCTCGTGAGAAAGTGACGCTGATGGACCGGGTTGCTCCCTCTCCGTAACCACTGCGAGAACGGACGGACGACAAACGCAGGGAGAATCGTCCTCCCCGCAACCCTGTGTGTACACCCGCGGCTTGTGGCGCGAACCGGCCTGGCGCTGTAGGCCGGCCCATGCGCATCGCCTCGGTGACCGTGAGAGTCCGCGTCCCTCGGCGAGGCTCCATCGGGCCAGCACTCGCGCGTGCCGCCGCAGCGCAGTGACCAGCACCGGCCTGATTACCGGCCTCGGCGACGGCCCGGCGCGGAGCGGGTGGCCAGGAGTTGGTCGCGGGTTTCGGGTGGCAGGGGCTTCACCGCCTCGCGCACCGTGAGGCCGCTCGCCCGTTGCACCCGCGGCCGCAGCCACTCGGCGACCATGTCCGGGCGCTTGCGGGCGGTGTCTCGGAGTACCCAGCCGATCGCCTTGCGGATGAAGAACTCCCGTTCTTCGAGCATGGCGTCCGCGTAGCCGCCGAAGCGCTCGAAGTCGCCCTCACCTCGCCGCAGAGCCAGGAGCAGCGCGAGCAGGGCGGACCGGCGGAGCCAGAAATCGTCGTCGCGCGCCCACCGGTCCAGCGTGGCGCCCAGCTCCGGACAGCGTTCCACCAGTGGGCCCATGACGCTGGCCGACAGGTCGTCCACGAGTGCCCACGTGCGCGACTCCCGCAGCATCCGTTCGATCAGCGCGCTGTCGCTGGCCTGGAGCCGGTCGCCATAGAGCTCGAGCAGCCCGACGGCGGCGCTCCGGCATTCGTGCACGGGACGTTCCCACAGTGCTTCGACCAGGGCGATCAGGTCGTCGTGCCCGAGGTCGGGCGCGCCTGCCCGGAACGCCTTCACCGTCCGGCGGATCTGGGGGAGGGTTGCGCCGTAGAAATCGAGATCGCTCTTGAGGTAGGCCTTCTCGCCGGCGGCCCGCTCCGGGCGACCCTGCGCTTGGAGCTGGTCTTCCAGGTCGCGGGCGGCCCTCTCGACATCAGTTCCGCACACGGCCGCACCCTGCCAGATCCGGTCAGCCGTGCGCTAACCCCCCTGCTGCGCAGCCGCGGCGATGGCATCCTCTCGTGGGACCCGCAGGAGCACCAGCGCTAGTACGGCGCCGATCAGGGCGAAGCCCGCACCGACCGCGAACGCCAGCCGAAAACCGTCCACCTGGGCCGCTGCCATGTCTGCCGGGCCCGGAGCGTGGCCGAGCACGGACAGCGAGGACTTGGTGCGGGTGGTTGCCAGGGTGGACAGGACGGCCAGCCCCAGCGCACCCCCCACCTGCTGGGAGGTGTTGATGAGCCCGGACGCCAGCCCCGCGTCCTTGCCGGTCGTGCCGGCCGTCGCGGCGATGACAAGCGGGACGAACGAGAACCCCAGCCCGAACGCCACGATCACCGACGGAGCCAGAACGTCGCCCACATATGACCCGTCGGGCTGGATCCGCGCGAACAGGATCAGCCCGATCGCGGTGAGCACCAGCCCGGGAACTATGACCGGAGTCACGCCCAGACGCGTCACGAGCTTGGACGCCATCCCCGCGCTCACAATGATCCCGGCGGACAGCGGCAGGTACGACAGGCCGGTCTTGAGCGCGGAGTAGCCCAGCACCTGCTGCAGATACAGCGAGATGAAGAAGAACATCGCGAACAGCGACGCGCCGACCAGCAGCCCGACCACGTTCGCACCTGTGAGGTTGCGCCGACGGAAGACGCCCAGCGGCACGAGTGGGAACCGGCTGCGCACCTCGATCACCAGGAAGGTGGCGAGCAAGGCCGCGGAGAGCCCGAACGACAGCAGCGTCACCGGGTCGCTCCAGCCGTCTTGAGCGGCATTGACGAAGCCGTACACGAGGGCGATGAGCCCGGCCGTGACGGTCACCGCACCGGCGATGTCAAAGCCCCCGGACTCGCCCGACTTCGACTCGGCAAGCAGGCGGGGTGCGAGCACCACCACCGCCGCCCCGATCGGGACGTTTACGAACAACACCCACTGCCACCCGGCGTACTGGGTCAGCAGGCCGCCGAGTAAGACCCCGATCGCACCGCCGGACCCGGCGACGGCACCGAAGACGCCCATCGCCCGGTTGCGTTCGCGGCCCTCGCGAAACGTGGTCGTGATGATCGACAGTGTGGCGGGCGCGACGATCGCGGCACCCAGACCCTGCAGGCCGCGGGCGGCCACCAGCCAACTCGAGCTTTGTGACATCCCGCCGAGGAAGGACGCCACCGTGAACAGGGTCATGCCGGCCATGAACACGGCCCGCCTCCCCAGCCTGTCGGCCAGGCGGCCGCCGAGCAGGAGGAAGCCGCCGAACACCAGCGTGTAGGCGTTCACGACCCACTGCAGGGACCCCTCGGAGAACCCGAGCGCGGTCTTGATCGTCGGCAGGGCGACGTTGACAATCGCGGCGTCGAGGACGATGACGAGCTGGACGGAGGCCAACAACGCCAGGGCGAGACCGGCGTGCGGGTGCCGGGGAGCCCCATCGTCGGCCGAGGTGCCGACGCGGCGCCCCACGTCGGGCGTGATGTCGACGCCGCCCCCGGCGACCGTCAAATCGGATCGCACGGTGGTTTCCGCGTGGTCCACGGCGCTCTCCTCTGCTCGATGCAGGCCCCCGACGCGACGGCGCCATCGACTGCCACTCTGACAAGCGCCTACGACATTCTCGAACGGATATCGAGCCGCAGGCTCCGCCTGCGGCGAACGGCCTTCCCTCGCGCCGGGCCCGCCGCTCGCCCAGCTAACCGTGCCGGAGTAGCCGACGCTGAACGTCTCAGGCACCCGCGGCGCTGTTCCTGAGATTGATGTACCGGAACGCCCAGTCGCCGGGCAGCATCTTGGCGACTCC
>JADGPN010000628.1 GCA_017882465.1 Solirubrobacteraceae bacterium | reverse complement strand
GGGGAGCGGCAAGGCGGGCAACATCTGCATCCGCAACCCGTGGCCCGGGTCGTTCCTGACGATCTGGGGCCAGCCCGAGCGGTACGTCGACACCTACTATGCCAAGTACAACCGCAACAAGGACAGTAAGGATTGGCACGAGTGGCCGTACTTCGCCGGTGACGGTGCCGTCGATGCGGCTGACGGCTACTTCCGGATCCTCGGCCGGATCGACGACGTGATCAACGTCGCCGGGCATCGGCTCGGAACCAAGGAGATCGAGTCGGCGAGCATCACCGTGGATGAGATTGCCGAGGCGGCCGCGGTCCCGGTGATCGACGACGTGCGCGGGAAGATCGTGGAGGTGTACGTCGCGCTGAAGCCGGGGTTCAGCCCGAGCAAGGAGATCGAGCAGAAGGTGAGCGACGCGATCGACAGGGAGATCGGCAAGATCGCGCGTCCGAAGAACGTGTGGATCGTCGCGGACATGCCCAAGACCCGCTCAGGCAAGATCATGCGCCGTGTGATCGCCGGAATCTCGAACTTCGCCGAGGTTGGCGACACGACCACGCTCGCGAACCCGGAGATCGTCGAGGACATCCGCCACCAGGTGCAAAGCGAGAAGATGGCCCGCGGTCAGCAACCGCGAGAGCTCTCAGAGCAAGAGAAGAAGGAGATCGAGGCGTTCGGCCACGCCGAGTAGCCGCCCCCGGACGCAGCCGGCGAGGCGCCGAGCGCGACAGAAGGAGGTCAACAACAGAAACCTCCGTCGAACCGTTAAGTCACGGGCCGCAAGAACCGGCGGCTCAACTATCCCTGAGCCAGGGTCTCCAATCGCCAACGAGACCGGCGCTGTCCGTGAACTCCCCAAGGGCCACGGCGACCTTGGCATAACGGCAGAAGCCGCTCGAATCTCCCCGTTCGAGAGCGACCCAGCAGATCATGTCGGTCAGGCTCATCGCCTCACGGGCAAGCACGGGGAGCATCGCGAACGGAGACGACTCGACCTCCCGCCGCAAGTCATGAACGGTCTCCGCCAGGCACTCGCCCGGCGGAGGTTGGAGATCCCCAAGCAACGCGGAGAACTGCCCGATGAGGTACTGCTGGGTCACCGGAACGTCCGAGATCGATGTTCCGCAAGCCTAGCTCGCCGCAGCGCTTCCGGCAACAGCCGGTCGGCGCCCTTCCAGCCATGTGAGGGAGCAATGCCGGCTGGGCGCGAACTCAAGTTCGGCGAGCTGTCCGGCGGTCACGCGACGCTGTCAAGGCCGATCGAAAGCGGACCAGTTGCGCCGGTTGAAGAGGTGGAGCGAGTTGCCAGTCAGCAGCGACTAACGCTGGTGATGCGCATCGAATTCCGTACCCGCGCCCGGTCGCCGGCCGGCGCACGGGGCTGCGATCGACGTGCTCGAGCGAGACGCCGGCCACATGCTCGACCCGACGCTCGATCTCGACTTCTCCCACCGCGGCCAAGCCGGCGGACGCGACCGGCTCGAGCCCCTCGATCGCGACGGTATCGCCGAGCAGCAGCCGTCCACGCGCGCAGTGCTCCTCGACGGTCGCCGTCGCCTCGAGGATCCGCGCGCTCAGCCTAGGCTTGGTGCTGTGAGCCCGTTGGTCAATGTGGCGCGGCGGCCTTCGGAACCGTTGATTGCTGCCATGAGCGCGAGAGCCAGACTCGTAGTCGGCAGGTCCCTCCCGGGCGGCGCAAAGCACCCCTGCTAGGGAGCAAGTCAGCACGACTTGACAATCGAGCACACTCAGAAAGCCTGGCTCCGGCCAGACCCACTTTCACGTCCTCGGCGCCGCTCCTCCAGCTCCGGGATCCACAAGCCAGCCTCGTTCTACAGGGGAGTTTCGCGAACCGCGGGCGGAGGCGCGACGTGGTGGAGCCAGCGCAAATGAGCGGTCGGCCTCGCGCGGTTTGGGCTCTGTTGAATCCAGGTTGGCTTAGTCTGAGCGACGGAGTGGGCGCTGGTGTCTGCGGGGTCGCGTCGCCGCGTTCGGGATGTAGCCGTGTGATGCCTTTTTGATCTCGCCGGCCTTGGCGAGCTGGGTCAGGCGCGTTGAGACGCTTCCGGGATTGAGGTTCAGCCCCTTGGCGAGATCACCCGCGGTGCTGCCCGGGTGCTGGGCGAGGAAGTCGATGATGCTCGCCTCGGTGTCGCCCTGGCGGCGGCGCGCCGTTGCACGTCTGATGCTCGCGCGTCGCGCAGTCGCTCGGCGCACCGAGCGAGGCGGAGCTGCCGCAGCCGGGCCGCCATTGTGCGCTTGGATCGCCTGGTCCTGCCGCTCCGCGTCTGCTAGCGCCCAACCCATGCGCTCGCCCAGCTGATCAGTGTAGTGCTCGTCAGGGAGCATCTCGGATGACACGTGCTCGGTCAGCACGGCCTCGGGGTCACGTCCGGAACCTCGGACCTCAACTCGGGGCATATGCGCTCCTTTGTCCGTCAGAATGCAGCATCGATAGGCCTTGCTAGTGGTGGGCCAGCTGCGTACCCGTGGCGGGGGTCGCTCGGACCGAACGGGTCTGCTTTGGTCCGGGTGCTGTCCGCTCGCCAGGCGTTCAGACGTCGTTGGGCATCGACCGCCTGCGAGATCCGCCGCGATCCACGATCGCGATTTGAGTTCGCCTCGCCTGCGCGCCGCCAAGTTCAGTTCCGCCCGCGTCATGGTCTTTAGGTCTTCACGTCCCTCTGTTGGGTCCGCGCGGAAGGAAGAGGGCCAGAACCCCTGCGCGTTCACTGAGGTAGGGACGCGTCCACCGGACCGGTGGTGTAACGCCCGTAATACGGCACCGGCCCCGCAGTCAAAACCAGTAACCCTGGCCTCTCGCCTCATGGCGCTGGTCGCGCCGTGGGGCATCCGGGCTTGGGCTGAGAATCCTGGCCGCAGGGCCAGCGTATGTTCGACTCTACTCCGATCGTCAGCGTTTATGTGAACCAGATCTCAAAAGGTTTGCTTGGGCTCGTCGGCGGGCG
>JADGPN010000627.1 GCA_017882465.1 Solirubrobacteraceae bacterium | reverse complement strand
CCTACCGTCTCGGCAACGGCCACCCGTCCGGACACGCCGAGCTTGGCGAACACCTTCGACAGGTGGCTCTCGATCGTCTTCTCCGACAGAAACAGCTCCGCGGCGATCTCACGGTTGGTGCGCCCGCGCGCCACCAGCTCGGCGATCTCCCGCTCGCGGCCGCTCAGGCTCGCCAGGCCCGGACCGTGACGGGATTCCCTTCAACACCTCGCGACGGCCGGGTGAGGGAGGCTTCCTCGACTATGTTGTGCGGCCGGTTATGTCATGTAGCGCATGCGGGAACCACGTTTCCCCTGCTCAGGACGAAATCGGTGCTTTGGTCACGTAACATAATCGGAGCCCGTCACGGAGCCCGTCGCGGAGGCCGGGCTGCCGGTCCGGTGCCTGATACGTGCCGTCCGGAGGACGCTCGGGGCGGTGCAGCCGCGATGATCGACGTTTGCCAAGAACCCCCGCCACGTAAGGGGATCACGCCCTACAGAAGCAGCTCGCACCGACCACTCACCCAAAGCGCCGCCCGAGGCCATCGCATGTCGGATCCGGAAACGCACGAGCCTCGATCAGAGGGTTCGATTATGTTGTGCAGCTCACCGCCCGAAATCGCGCTCAGCAGGGAAGACGCGTGCCCCCGGTCCACACAACATAACTGTCCGCAGTCCTCAATCGGGGTTATGTTGTTGACAACATAACCCAGACTGAGATGGATCGGCAGCCGACCTCGAGGCCTGTGGGTCGAACTGCGCGACCGCAACGACCGCCCGCACCGCGTTCGGGTCTACCGGGTGAGGCCAGACGTGGAACGGGGGGAGCAGCGGCGGCGGGCATCCGGGTCTGACTAGCGAGACCCAGACATCCGTTCGCCCCGTGATCGGCGCCGCGCTGCTGGACAAGGCCGCGGGTGCTGGGCACCGCACGATCGCGGCGCGGCTCGCTCGCCCGCCCCGGGACCGTGCGCGGCTGGCTGCGTGCATTCGCGCGCCGCGCCGATCGGCCGCTCAGCACGGTCATGGGCACACGCGATCGACGCGTCGCTCACGCCGGCGCGGCCCGCGGGATCGCCGCTCGCGGACGCCGTCGAGTCGCTCGGCATCGCGGTCAGGGCGTGCCGGTCGCAGCTCGGGATGCGCGCCGGCCGGTGGGAGCTGGCGGTCGCGGTGACCGGCGGGCTGCTCCACGGCCGCCCGCCTGACCCCGGCTTCTGATCCCGGGGGAATCCTCGCCGACGGCGGAACCCCCGCCCGCGGGTTGTGGCTCCCCTGCTTCGGTGGGACGGAGCGTGCCTGCGCGAGGGGGTCGCCCGGCGGCCACGGATGGCCGGCGGAATGGGCACGGACGAGGCCCCGGTTCTCGAACACACGTTTGGGCTTTGGACGTTTGGACGTTCGGTCGTTCCCTACGCTCATGACCATCCAGCGTGGCGCCGTCATCACCATCTTCGGTGTCCGTCAACACTCAACGCCGCATCCTCCATGAGTGATCCAGACGCCATCCTCCCCGACCGCATCACCGTCCTCACGTGCCTCGGCTGCGGCGCGATGGGCCGCGAAGCTCGATGCGAAGGCGACTGCTCCGAACACAAGCTCTTGCTCGTGGACGCCGGCGAATTCGACGCACTTCAGTCCGCGGCGCAACTTGCCCGCCAACGCAATGAAGCGTTCAAACCCATCGCCCTCGCACTACTCGACTCCCACCCATCCGAACAGGCGTGTACGGATGCCTACCGAGCGATGCGTGCCGTCGCACACAAAGCGCTAGAGGCCACCGAACCCTACGACGACCGCGGCGACTGGCAGGCGCCGCCGGCCCAGACCGGCTGGTGGTGTGCCCAATGCGGCAACGTCGACGCGCCGCAACCGTGCATCGGCGTGTGCGTCTGGCGCCAGACAGAGTGGGTCAACCTCACGCTCTACCAAGCCGGACTGGACCGGGCCGCCGAGGACTTTCGCGCTGCACCCGAAATTGGCCGCATTCTTGATCGTCTCGTTGCCGTCACACCCCACGCCGGACGCTGCCAGGACAACTGGCGCGCGCTGCAAGCCCAGGCCCGCGCCGCGCTCGAGGGACCACAACTCAGGCCGGTTGGGACCCAACCAGCGTCGTCCACCAAGGTAAGCAAGCGTCGCACAACCCACAGGACGTGACTACATCGCAAACGGATTCTGACGCCCGGCCGACGTCCTCGCGCCGAGTGCAAGTCTCGGCAGCGGACCCCGGTCTCACGCCACCTTAGCGCCATGCGTCGGCCTCAATTCGCTGCCGAATTCCGCCGCCATCAGCACTCCGCGAGGCGACAGTGCTAGCCGGCACCGGGAGTCAACAAGCGGCTCGTTGCTGAAATCAGAAGTCGACGCAGTCGCCCAAGTCTCTTCCCTTTATAGAACCGGCAGAGCTCCTGCGATTCCTCGCCGCCGAGACGGCTGCTTGACGCCGAGATCAGGAGTCTCGACGCCAGAGTGCTTGCTCCGCCTCCCCATATTCACGAGCGCTATGACGAGGGCTTCTTCATCATCGACGGCGAAATCGAGTACACCGTCGGCGCCGGCGACGATCGACAGACAATCGCCGCCAAAGCCGGCGGGTCAGTCTGGATCCCTCGCGGAACCGCGCACGCCTGCACGGTCAAGTCCGAGGTCACGAGGGCTGAACTTCTACACCCCAGGCGGCTTTGACGACAACACCGCCTATCTGGCCACACCCGCAAAGACGGCCAAAACCCTCCCCCCCGCCGACAGCGGCGACGTCGACCCTCAAGACTTCGCTGTCGACCCGGCCAAGCAAGAGGCATATCTGGCGCGAATCACCGAACTGCACGCAGACAACATAGCCCCATTCTACTCCGGGTTAGATGGAGATCCCAGACGTGCCTTTCTGCTCCGTTCCTACCCGGACCCAGCTCGGCGTGTCCGGACGTGGCCGTTGCCGAGACGGTAGGCGGAGAGCGCGACCCTGAGAATTGAGGGGGTGG
>JADGPN010000626.1 GCA_017882465.1 Solirubrobacteraceae bacterium | reverse complement strand
GTCTTCCCCGCACACGTCCAGGGCGGCGATTATCGAGCGTGGATGATCTAAACCGCCCGGCTCGGCCACCGACCCAAAGGCCTCGCTCGGACTGCTCGCGACAGGCGTTCCCGAGCTTCGAAACGAACTACGGCCCCGAACCCTCGAGCGCTCAGGCGACGTCGCGGTTTTCATCTCGCAGCGCCGCCCGGCCGCCGACGGTCAGCCGCCACATCTGCTCACCGTGGAGCGTGCCAAGCTCCGCGGGCTCGAGCGCGGCGTCATGCCGCCCGAGCCGGCCGGCAAGACCCTGAAGAGGGTTGGCTTGTCCGGCCGGTCGCGGGCCCCGGTGACCCCTCCCCCACCGCGCGGCGACCGAATCACCATTGTCGAGCGCAGATTGTGGCAATCGCGTCCGCCCTCGACCGTTATGATCTGTCGGAGGATGTCGCCCGCGCCGACGGGCAGGTCGTCAGGGCGCTCGCCGCGCTCGAACCGAACCGCCGGATCGACATCGCGCACATCGGCGCCGGCGCCGAGCGCGCCCCGGCCGCCGACCGGCTCACACACGAGCAGACGCTCGCTCGCTCAGGCGACACGCGCAACGGCTCGTCGAGCGCGTCGCGCTCGGCACCAACCGCTCGCGTGGACTCCGCCGACGGAAACGTCAGCCCTGGCGGGGCGGTGCGCGGCCTTACGAGCTGATGGCGCTACCCCGGAGCCATAGCCGCCCGCCGCACGTCGGCGGAGGCCCATGGCCGACTCCGAGAGATTCTGCGGCACCCGCTCTGCGCCTGTTCTCGCTCGCCCCGCGCAGCGACGCGAGGAGACCACTCCCTAGCTTCTCCGTTCTCCACGTCGGTAGTTCCCCTCACCGGCGGTACGCGACTTGCGCTGATGCGCTCGTGCTCATCGATTGGGAGCATCGTCGCCATATGAGCTCGCCGGCGCAGATTCTTTTGGGTGCGGCTCTTCTGAAGGGACCTGGGGGACCCTGGGCTGAAGGTGATAAACGCCTGCAAATCGGCGGGTCCGTCGGCCGTGCCAGTCGCTGCTCGATCGAGAGGCGCCAGTCGGATCCCGGCGGTGTTGCGACGTCTGGGCCTCGTGTCGCCCTCTCCCGGGTCTCCGCAGCCCCTTTATGTCGGCGAACACACGGCCGTGCGCCGTCCGGCCTCCCGAATCACGAGCAAACCCGGGAGTCCGGGCGTCTCCGACGTCCCTTCAGAAGAGCCGCACCCGATTCTTTTGGTGGCGCACCACACTGCGGCGACGCCCAGGTTGGTGGAGCAGGTGCGCACGCGTGCGCGGCACGGTTCTTGCTCGATCGTGTTGCTGGCGCCCGGGCCGTATAGGGATCCAGAGACCGAGGAGGCGGCGAAGGTGATCGAGCTGGCCCTGCCGCTGTTGGAGGAGGCTGGCGGCAGCCTCGGGTCGCAGCAGTCGTCGGCGACAGCGACCCGCTCGTCACCAGTGCTGGACGCGCTCGAGCGCTCGGACTTCGACGAGGTGATCATCTCGACGCTGCCACAGCGAGTCTCGCGTTGGCCCAGGCAGGATCTCCCGGCCCGCGTCGAGCGGCAGGGGCTTCCCGTCGTGGTCGTCACGGCATCGCAGTCCGATCGAGCGTGGGGATCGTGATGACGGAATCCGCGAACGCGATTGAGTTGCATGCCGTGGTAGTGGAGAAGCCTGAGGAGCTGAACGTGATCCTGGGGCAGGCGCACTTCATCAAGACGGTCGAGGATCTCCACGAAGCTCTGGCTGGGGCAGTCCCACAACTGCGTTTCGGGATCGCGTTCTGTGAGGCCTCGGGCCCGCGGCTCGTGCGCCAGTCGGGTAACGATCCCGAGCTGGTCGAGCTGGCGACCCGCAACGCCCTGGCGATCGGTGCCGGGCACTCGTTCATCGTGTTCCTCCGCGAAGGCTTTCCAATCAACGTGCTGAACCAGATCAAGCTCGTTCCCGAGGTCTGCCGGATCTACTGCGCCACCGCCAATCCGGTGGAGGTAATCGTCGGCGAGCGACCCGCTGGACGTGCGATCCTCGGTGTCGTGGACGGAGGCTCGCCGCGTGGTGTGGAAACGGAGTCCGACGTCGCAGCGCGTAAGGAGCTGCTGCGGCAGATCGGCTACAAGCTGTGAGCACGCCCGAGGACCGACCGAGGCACGCCCGAGGACCGACCGAGCGCGAGGGCGCCACGACCGAGATCGTGATCGACGGTGAGACCGGCATGCTGGTCGCCGGCTGGCTGGGGAGTGCCTGCACGTCAACGGTCGCGATGCTCTGCCCGGCGCCGATCGCCTCGAGCAGCGTCTACAGGGGTATCGACGGCGTGCGCGGCCGCCAGAGGGACCGGCCCAGTGCTCGGCGTCGCGGCGAGGAACTGAGACCACCACCAAGCGCAGCCCCGCCCATCAGCGCGGCGTCCCAGCCACTCGTGCGACGGCCGCTGTTGACAGGACCACGGTGCCCGACCAGGTGCTCAAGTCGCTCGAGGCGGGGCGGCCCGCGATCGAGGCGCTGCGCAAGCTCGTCGATACCGTCGACGGGACGCTACCTATAACGGCGAGGGGCCGTCCAGGCGGCAGGAGATCCTCGACTCCGCGATGGAGATGGCCGACCGGCTGGTCGATACGTAGTACGATTTCATCCGCAAGGTCATCGACAGCACTGCGAAGACGCTGGGCAGCCGCGACGGGCAAAGCCAGAGTGGGGAACCGCGCCCGCAAGTCGGAGGAGCCTCCCGAACGTGTGCCGCGGTGCCCACAGTCGTGGTTGCGTGTAGAGGGGACGCGCAACACAGCACACGGCGCGCCTCGGGGTTGACCGAGTCGACATTCGCCCGATGGGTACAAGGAGCCAAATGAGCGCGACTTCGCTGGAGAGGATCGGCCTGCCGGAGCGCTACGTGGTTCGGGGTCACATCGCGAGCGGAGGGATGGGCTCGGTGTGGTGTGCCGAGGACACTGCGCTGGGTCGCGAGG
>JADGPN010000625.1 GCA_017882465.1 Solirubrobacteraceae bacterium | reverse complement strand
GTCAGCGTGCGCAACTGGCACGCTGGAATGCGCAGCTCGCGCAGGTAAGCGTGCCGAGCAAGCGCGCCGCGTAAGCGCATACGCGCTTCTCGCCCCGCGCCGACCCTCACGGCCGCGAACAGCGGGACAACAAGACCTAGACAACCCTCAACTCATACTTTAGAGTTAGCACCAGCTCAGCCTAGAAGCGAGCTTTTCTGGGCTCCTGGCATCGATGTAGCTGACGCGACCGCGCGCTTGCGGTTCTGAGCAGGTCTTTCCCGAGGTCGGGAAGTGTTCGCAAGTTGCGCGCTCTCGATCGACGCGCCGCCGCCGCCACGGGCAGGCTGCTGGATGTTCGAAGTCAAGCGGCTTGCAAGGGGAGGCAGTGTGCGCGTCACCGCGGCATTTTCCAGGCTTCGGCGCCTGAAGGGCGTATGGATCCGAAGCGTTAGGTTCGAGCCGGGCAAGGTGGTCGTCGACGTCGCGTTGCGCCGCAAGCGGTTGCACTGCCCGTTGTGCGGCTACTCGACCCGGGCGCGCAAGGCACGCGACCACGGGAAGGATGGCGCCTGGATTGCGTCCTTGTGAAGGATCCAACCCCTACAACTGTTCGGGAGTCATAGTGCATAGAGCGAGAACGATCACTGCTGCGTTGATCGCGGTGGCGGTCACCGGATTCGTGGTGGCCGGCTGCGGCAGCAGCAAGAGCAGTAGCAGCGCCACGTCGAGTTCAGCCGCCTCGGCGAGCACGTCCTCCGCGCCCAGTTCGACCACCTCGTCAACGGCCAGCTCGGCGACCGCGAGCTCGAGTTCGGCGTCCGAGCCGACGGTGCTCATCACCACCAAGCACACCGGCGGCAAGCTCGGCACGATCCTCGCCTTCGGCGCGAAGAAGCTGACCGTCTACAAGTTCGATCCTGACACGCCGATGAAGTCGGCTTGCTACGGCGCTTGCGCCGAGGTCTGGCCGCCGGTTATCGGCAATGCAAAGACCGCCGGCGAGGCACACAGCGCCGATGTCGGCACCTTGAAGCGTTCCGACGGCACCATCCAGGTGACCTACAAGGGCCACCCGCTTTATCTGTACGTGAAGGACAAGGATGACGGCGACACCTACGGCCAGTTGCTCAAGAGCTTCGGGGCAGAGTGGTACACGCTCACGCCCACTGGAGCCGAGGCCGGCAACCCATCCTGATCGTCAGACCTCAGATCCCTCGGAACCTCAGCACGCAGCTGCCCACGCCCACCGATCAACGGCCCGCGAACCTTGCGATCAGCAGCGTCCCCTGGAAACTCCCGCACTAAGTTCAGTGCCGGTCAGCTGACGGCGTGATCGCGGACTTGCGCACCAACGTAGAGGCGATCTCGACGATGGCCTCTGGTTTGTGAAGGTGCCCGACGTTTGCGAGAGTGACGACCTTCGCGGTGGGTAGACGTCTCGCGAGCTCCTTCGAATGGGAGATCGGGATCAGCGAGTCCTGCTCGCCGTGCCAGAGGGTGACCGCCAGGGTCACGTCCTCGAGGCGGAAACCTGGGGGCTGCAACATCGTGCGCTGCTCCGCTACGGTCTCGTATGGCCCTTGGCGCGTTGCTTCAAGCAAGGCGCGAGCGGCGAAGTCGGTGCCCGCTGTGCGCAGGATCTCCCGGTCAGCTGGCGCGGTCAGCAGCGGCTTGAAGCGGCGAGGGATCACGCTCGGATCGCGCAGACCAGCTCGGCGCATCGCGCGGGTAACGGAGCGGGCGAGCCTTGGCGCCCGTTTCGCTAGCGTCACGCTCAACCGGCCGTAGCGCGTTGGCATACTGCGGATGAAGCCGCCTGGCATGTCCGGCGGCCCTGCCGCGCTGAGGGTCCCGACCGCCGTGATGCGGTCCGGAACGAGGGCGGCACAGGCCAGCGCGTACAGACCTCCTCGGGAGTAACCCAGGACGGCAAACCGGTCGATTCCCAGTCGATCGGCAAGCGCGACCACGTCGGAGGGCCAGTCCGCAGCTCGCCGCCCACGCTTGGGGTCAGAGCGCCCGAAGCCCGGACGATCAGCCGATACCAGGCGCAGCCCAGCACGGGAGAACGCCTCGGCATGGACGGGACTGGCGCACTCAAGGCGCGAGCCCGGATTCCCATGGAAATAGAAAACTAGCGAGCCCTGCGGATCGCCGACATCCGTGTACGCCAAGCGCCGGTCATCGGGGAGCTCAACCGCAAGGTCGTCAAGGTGTCTGCCCGTCACACGTTGATCCTATTCTAGGCGTGAGCGGTGAGCCGACGCCCGTTGGGCTCCCAGCAGCGTGGCACTGCTGATAGAGGTAGAGGTACCCGAAAACATGCCAAGTTACAGGTAACTTCACATAATAACTGTTATCGAGCGGTGATATGTCCACCCGTCGAGGGTGTGTGATCGACGTCAACGACAGGGCAAGCTGTTCTCTTTGGCTCAAGCGCTGTGGGCGTTGGGTCGTACGGCACCTTCCACATCGACATGAACACCCACCTCGACCTCGGACCCGCCAGTCAGAATGCGAAAGCTGCCTGAGCCAGCGTCCGCTAGCGAGAATTAGTAGACGCTACTTTGCGGCTCCTGACACGGACCCGAGCACTGGGCCCGAGACGATGACAGTGACGCTGGATTTCGCGCAGATGATGGCGCTACCCCAGATCCGGTGGCCATCAGTGGGGAGTTTCGATGGCCGCCTACGGGGAGATTCCCATGGCCGCCGTCAGGCTTTGCGAGTTCAGGCCGATAACAGCATGAGCAATGCGTTGTCCAGAAGTCTTCAGGAGGAACGATATGACCGACAATAGGTCCGCGTCCGGGGCCGGTTTCGTCGCGGCTGGGGTTGACGTACTCCTAGCGCTAAGTGGATGCGGGTCCAGCACCAGCCACAGCATCACGAGCGAGTATGCGCGCGAGGAGCGCTACGCGCTGATCGAGCTCATCGAGGAGGCGCAGCGGATTGCGCGGGGGGCGCAGCCTTGACCGGCACGGC
>JADGPN010000624.1 GCA_017882465.1 Solirubrobacteraceae bacterium | reverse complement strand
TTCGCTTGCCTCTCTCACCTCCAGCCCGCGCGTTGCGCACGCTTCGGCGGCGAGCGTCGCCACGCCGGCGGAGTTGCTCACGATCCCGATCCGTCGTCCGTTCGGGAGTGGCTGGTGCGCGAAGAACTCGGCGGCATCGAATAGTTCCTCACCGCTACGGAACCTCAACACCCCAGCTTGATCCAATAACGCGTCGACAACGGCGTCGCGGCGCAGCGTGGCCGCCGTGTGCGAGCGCGCTTCGCTGAGCATTCGCTCGGCCCGTCGACGCCCCTTGACCACGAGGATCGGCTTGCTGCGCGACACGCGCCGAGCGATCCGCGTAAAGCGCTCAGGACTGCCGAACGACTCCACGTACAGCATCACTGCGGCCGTCCGATCATCTTGCTCCCAGCACTCGAGCAGATCGCTGGTCGAGACGTCGGCGCGATTGCCGAGTGAGACGAACATCGAGACCCCCAGCTGCCGAGCCGCCGCACGACCAAGCAGCCCGATCCCGACCGCGCCGGACGGCGAGCCGATCGCCAGAGCTCCCGCGCTCACGCTAGCGCCGATGAACGTGGCGTTCAGGCTGACCTCGGCGGCGGTATTCAGCACCCCCAAAGAGCTTGGCCCGACCATCCGTAAACCTCCGCCGCGAACGATCTCAAGCAGCCGCTCCTTTTGCGCCAGGGACACCTCGCCCCCTTCCTGCTCAGGGCCAGCCGGGAGAACGAGCAGCGCCCTTGCTCCACTCGCGGCCGCCTCGGCGCCGGCGACGTCGTTCCCTATCTGTCCTCGCGGTGGCTTGAGCATGCGCTGCGGTTGCGCTCGCGGCCGACCGCGCACTGTCCGCGGTGCCGGGGACGCAACGGCACGATCTTCGAGCTGTTCAGCTCCCGGCTGCCCGCCGTTGGCTCTGTATGCCGATAATTCGCTGCCACGAGCCCGTAAGGCGTTATCCCGCCAGCGCGGGGTGATGTACCGATGGCTTCCCCAGCCCTTCAACCTGGTCTTGGGGAATCTGAGCAGCGGCCTCGACACCGCCGGCGAGAGTGCCGCTCGGCCACGAAACCGGAAGCGCGGGCTGCGTTAGCGGCGATTGGCTCGGGCTGCAAACGGGTCGTGCTTGCAGCTCGCTCGGCGAGCAAGCAGCCGATGCCGAAAGCGGGAGTGTCGATCGCGAGGACGATTAATGCGAAATGGAACGAACCCAGCGATCTCGCGACCCGGCCGCATCGCTACCGCAAGGCAGAGGAAAGCGGCCACGGCGCCGCCGTGGCCGGAATAGGCGTCGACTGGTAGCGACTGATCCATAGCACGGCGTCACGGGCGCGAGGGGACCGCACGTGACCCATCGTGTCCCGAGAGCAGTCATCCTCGCGCCCTACCGCGTCGACAGGCTGGCCGCTTTGCTCGAGCATGGGGCGGTCCGTGGCTGCGCGAAACGCGCCGCTCTGTCGCCACATCGTTGCAAGCGCGGGCGCCCGCCGGCGTACCGCGGGCTGCTGGGCGCGGCCTGTATGCCTGGTCTCTGGCCTGCTGCACCGGTGAGTCACGCGTGGGTCAACCAGGGAGCGCTGCGCCGTCCTGCCCGTCGTGCTGAGCGCGCTGAGCGGGGCATCGCTCTGACGAGATCGCGGTTGCCGAGACCAATGGTCATCGCCCGCGGAGCCCCCAGCTGTTCTGGCCCCCGGGCATCGGCCAGGATCCCTTGACATTGGCAACCCCTCATGAGGTTGGGTTGATCGTTACGTTGGAGCGTCGGCCTGCAGCTCGATGATGCGCGCGCGGACCTTCTTGCGGTTGCGATGGAGTCGTTCGTAGGTGAGTACCGCCGACAACTGCGCCGCGGTGAGCCCGGGGAGCTGCTTATTGATCGCGGATGCCTTGAGCGCGTCGTAATTGGCGATCGGCAACTCCTGGAGCTCTCCCCGCTCGTCAGTCGGGGGTGCATCCTCTCCGGCGGATTGTTGATGTGCTGCCCTAGCGGCGGCGGGTGGCTCAGACAGCGGTACTGCCGCCCTGATCGCCATCAGCTTGTCTTCATGTGGCGCCTCGGTACGCGGCGCGGGCGCGAGACCCGCGCTCGCGCGCGCGGCTGCGGCCGACAAGACCAGAGACGCGGCAAGCTCGTCAGCCTGATCGGGGGAGAGCGTGCGTCCAGGGAACGTGTCGCTGCGGTCCTGGTTGACCAGGCCGAGCGTCACGTTGGCGCGACCCTGAGGATCGAGCGCCCCCTCAACGACGATCACTTCGTTGACGTGCACGGTCGAGAGCGTGGTAATTGTCATCGCCGTATTGTCCTGTTCTAGCGCGGCACGAGGAAAGCGGTCACCTCACAGGCGCTATCGCTTCAGGCGTGCAGCAACAGCGCGACGTCGGCCACCCGCGTGGCTGCATCGATACGGCAGCGGTGGTCGGCGTTGACGATCGCTTCCTGCTTCGGATCGGGGCTTGACGGACAAGCGCTTCGGCGACATCTCAGGCGTCGTGCAAGAAGGCGAGCTTGCAAGTCCTGGCGCAGCTTGAAGAGCTGCTGGCGGACGATCTTCTCGTTGGCGCAGTACGAGCTAATGGACGTGCCGTGCGCACGGCGGGTAGAGTGTCTGCATGACCTCAGCCCCTGGCACTGGGCCTGCCAGTCGTGGCAGCCGTCTGCAGCTTCAGCTCTACGTCAATAATCACACGCAGTTGCTGGACTCAGCGATCGTCGAGCAGATCCCCGAGCTTGCTGGCGTACAGATCGAGTGGCGCTCCCCGCTGGCGGAGAGCAAACCGGACATGTTTCACGAGATGCGCGACGGGGAGTTCCTGCGCGCGCTTGTGAAAGCGCTCCCCCGGCTGTTCGGGGACTGCAACCGTCGGCAGACGCCCCTCGGCAACTACGGGTCATCCCTTGATCGCCGATGAGGCGCCGGTCCTGGCAGGTCCGAAACGGAAGCAATTGCGGATCGGTGCTGAGTTGCGGGCGGTCTGGCCGATAAGC
>JADGPN010000623.1 GCA_017882465.1 Solirubrobacteraceae bacterium | reverse complement strand
GAGGATCGAGCACGTCGTCGTGGCACACGCCGTCGGCGATCACCCACACCCGCGACGTCGTCGTGGTCGTGAGCTCGTCGAGGCCGTCGCTACCGTGGAAGACCATGCCGCGGCTCCCCCGGCCGGCGAGCACGCCCGCCATCAGCCCGGCCATGCGCTCGTCGGCGACGCCGACGGCCTGCCCGATCGGACGGGCGGGGTTCGCCAGCGGTCCCAGGAAGTTGAACACGGTCGCGATGCCCAGCTCGCTGCGCGTGGTCGCGGCATGCCTCAGTGCCTGGTGGTAGAGGGGTGCGAACAGGAACACGATCCCCGTACGTTCCAGTACGCCTGCCTGTGCGGCGGGCGGGACATCCAGGCGCACGCCCAGCGCCTGCAGCACGTCGGCGGTGCCGCACGATGACGACGCCGCCCGGTTCCCGTGCTTGACGACCTTCGCACCGGCGGCCGCGGCGACGATTGCCGCCATCGTCGACACGTTGACGGTGTGGGCACGGTCGCCGCCGGAGCCCACGATGTCCACCGACTCGCGGTCGAGGCTGATCGGGGTCGCGTGATCCAGCATCGACTGCGCGAGCGCGGAGAGCTCGTCGACGGTCTCGCCCTTGGCGCGCAGGGCCACGACGAATCCCGCGATCTGTACGGGGGTGGCCTCACCCGTAAGGACCTGGTCCATAGCCCAGCTGACGTCGGCCGGCTGGAGATCCTGGCCCCGGACGAGGGTGGTGAGGACCTCGCCCCAGGTGGGCACGGTCACGCCTTGGCGGCGACGCCGGCGTGGCGCAGCAGATCGGCCACCACCTGCGGGAGCTTCACGGGATCGATCGGGTAGCCGACGATCGCCTCGGCGCCGCTCCACGCGGCCAGCCAGGCGTCCTGAGGACGCGCGACTAGCAGGAGGATCAGCGGGCAGTGCGCGACCTCGTCCTTGAGCTGCTTGGCGACACCCATCCCACCGGCCGGAACAGCCTCGCCGTCGAGGATGCACAGGTCGTACGCCCCCTCGTCGAGCGCCTTGATCACTGCCGCCTGCGTCGCCGTGTCGAACACCTCGAGCTCGGGCAGGTCGGCGGCCACACGCTTGCCCAGCGCGAGTCGCACCTGCTCCCGTACGGTGCGGTCGTCGGAGTACAGGAGCACCTTGGCGGTCGCGGTCATTCTTCAGTCCTCGTGTCGGCTGGCAGTGGCTGAATCGTAGCGCCGGAGACCCCGGCCTCCTGCTCCCGCCTCAGAAGCGCGCGGTCCTCGCGATCGAGCTGTCGATCGACACGCCGAGCCTCCCGCTGCGACTCGCGGAACCAGCCGATGAACAGCGCGGTCATCACGCCGAGCATCGTGAAGTCGCCCGTCGCCCACAGGATCCCGCCCGCCAGGTACTGGTCCGCCATCGGGCTCGGGCCCCAGGTCCGGTTGAACGCCAGGTACCAGCTCTCGGCGACGAGCGTCTTCGAGCCCATGAGCATCGTCCCGATGAATGCGTGGAACGGCATCGTGAGGAAGAACAGCAGGATCCGGATCGGGTACGGCACTTTCCAGGGAGACGGGTCGGGGCCGACGAGCGGCATGAAGAACGCGCTGCCCATGAGCAGCATCCACAGGTGGAGCAGGTCGTGGAACACTGCGTTGCGCAGCGTCAGGTCGTACAGCCCGCTGGTGTAGAGCACGAACGGCATGAGGATCATCGCGGCCGTCGTGAGCGGTGGGAACAGGATCACGCGGGCCAGCTTCGAATGGATCAGCCACAGCAGCCCCGACCGCACCCGCCCGCTCAGCACCCGCAGCGCCAGCGTCATCGGCGCACCTTGGGCGAGCGCGACGGGGATCGTCATCGACAGCATCATGTGCTGGACCATGTGGATGCTGAACAGCACCGTGTCGTACACACCGAGCGGCCCGAGCGTCGCGTAGGCGAGCTGAGCCACTCCGATCATCCAGTACGAGGTGCGGCTGATGCTCCACGCGTCGCCTCGTCGGCGTAGCACGGAGACACCCCACAGGTACGCCCCGACGAGGACGAGGAGCATGGGCCCGGCGAACCAGTCCCACTGCCAGTTGGTCAGCAGCCCGAGCAAGGTGAGCGGGCGCACACCACCGTCTGGAGTGGCGTGCAGGGGCATTGGCCAGATCGGCATAGGCAACATCATGCCAGGGGGTACCCCGCCTTCAGGTGCCCCACATTGGGCGCGTAACATGTCGCGCCGGGGTGGCATCGCCGTGCCCACCTGTGCGCATAATGTGCCGTGGCGCACACCCAGTCAGCCGATGCCCTGCCGGCGGAGACACTCAACCCCATCGCTGGGCCCCGCTTGCGCGGTGTTCCGGGTCGGCCCGACATGGTTGCCGTGGGCGTCATCGTCTGGTTGGCGAGCGAGCTGATGTTCTTCGCCGCCCTGTTCGCGGCGTACTTCACGATCCGCAACGTCACCAACTCCGCGGTGGTTCCGGGCGCCCAGTCGCTGTGGCAGTACGGCCACGGGCTGCTCAACATCACGTACGCCGCCGTCAACACGCTGATCCTGGTGCTGAGCTCGGTCACCTGCCAGCTCGGCGTCCACGCTGCCGAGCACACGCGCGCATCGCGCACCCGCGGCCTGCTGCATATCGGCTCCTGGGGCATGCGCGAGTGGTACACGCTGACGTTCCTCATGGGCGCCGTGTTCGTCTCAGGGCAGGTGTGGGAGTACTTCAACCTCTTCCACGAAGGTCTCACGATCTCCTCGAACGTCTACGGTTCGGTGTTCTTCCTCGCCACGGGATTCCACGCGCTGCACGTCACGGGAGGCCTGATCGCCTTCCTGCTGCTCATCGGCCGCACCTACATGACGCGCCGGTTCACGCGTGAGCAGCTCGTGAACTCGATCGTCGTCTCGTACTACTGGCACTTCGTCGACGCGATCTGGATCATCTTGTTCTTCGTCATCTACCTGCTGGAGCTGATCAAGTGAGCGAACGCACCATGCGACGACGGA
>JADGPN010000622.1 GCA_017882465.1 Solirubrobacteraceae bacterium | reverse complement strand
ACGAACGAGCGGTCGATCTTGATTCCGTCGACGGGGAGCTCCTGGAGCTGGGCGAGCGTGGAGGAGCCGGTGCCGAAGTTGTCGATGGCGATCTTCACGCCCGTTGCGCGCAACTCATCGAGGGCGCTCCGCGAGCGCCGGAGGTCGGCGATGATGCGGCGCTCGGGTATCTCGAGCTCGAGCACCGAGGGCGGCAGCTCGTGGCGGTCGAGCAGAGTCCGGATCATCGGCGGGAGATCGTGATCGAGCAGGGTCCGCGTCGAGACGTTGACCGAGACGTATACGTCGAGGCCGTCCCGGCGCCAGATGCCGCATTGGGCCAGTGCCGCGTCGAGCACGCGCTCGGTGAGCAGCTTGATGATGCCGGTCTGCTCGGCCAGCGGGATGAAGGCGTCGGGCCCGATGCAGCCGAGCTGGGGGTGGTTCCAGCGAGCGAGTGCCTCGACCGCCGGCACGGCCCGACCGTGCAAGGCCACCTTGGGCTGGTAGAGCACGGAGAGCTCACCCCGCTCGATGCCACGGCGCAACTGGGCGGCGAGCTCGAGCCGGTCGATGCTGTACTGGTCGTACTCCTCGGCGTAGCTCTGAACGGACGCGTCCGAGGCCTTGGCGCAGTACAGCGCCACGTCGGCGTGGCGCATCAGCTCGAGCGCCGTGGTCCCGTGCTCGGGGAAGCACGCGATGCCGATGCTGGCGGCCGTCTGCACGGCGAGCGACTCGATCTGGAGCGGTTCCTCGAGCGCCGCGAGCAGTCGCTCGGCGGCCTGCCCGGCCTGTCCCCGGTTGCCGTCGATCACGACGGCGAACTCGTCGCCGCCGAGCCTGGCCAGCGTCGCGCCGTCGCCGACGGCCTCGTCGAACCGGGTCGCGATCTGCTTCAGCACCAGGTCGCCGAAGTCGTGCCCGAGCGTGTCGTTGATCGCCTTGAAGTCATCGAGGTCGAGGATCATCACGGCCAACGGGCGATCCTCTTGCCGGGCGCCGGCCAGCGCCGCGCCGAGGCGCTCGGCGAGCAGCAGCCGATTGGGCAGATCGGTCAGCGGGTCGTGGAAGGCGAGGTGGCTGTTGACCGCGGCCTGCCGGCCGCCGATGTACAGCGCCAGCATCGGCACGAAGCACAGCGGCACGAGCGCCAGGCTCGAGTCCGCGGCGGCGAGCACCAGCGGGGCGAAGGCGAGCGCGCAGCCGACCGTCCAGAGCTGGAAGGGGAGGTCATCGCGCATGTAGCGCAGGATCGGCAGGCCGGCGAGCAGCGCCGCCGCGGTGCAGGCCAGCGCGTGGTTGACTGCGAAGAAGGCCACCGCGGCCGCGATCACGATCAGCAGGTCAGCCCCGGTGATGGCCGTCAGCGGCTGCGTTCCGGCCAGGGCCAGAACGCCGGCGGCGGCGATCATCGCGAGCGCGTACTGGGCCGCGTTGAACATCCCCTTGATCGGCGCGACGCGGTCGATCGAGTCAGCGAGCACCGAGCTCGTCACGTACACGACGGTCGCCGGCCACACGCCGAACCGGAGCAGGATCGCGAACGCGAACGCGGTCGAGATCGTCACCTTGGCCAGTCCGTGGCGCCGCGGGACGGGAATCGGCAGCAGCTCCCCGGCGAACACGAACAACGACAGCATCACCAGCAGGGCCGGCGAATCCACCCGCCAGGTCCACGTCCATCCCAACCCGACGAGCGCCGCGACGGCGGCCGCCGTGATCACGGCCGCATAGACCACGAACGCGCGCGGGAGCGGGGGCGTCGGGTTGAGGGGGTGGGACGGACGGCAGCGCATACAGGCCTCGTGCGATCGTGTCGGTCAGCCGACCTTGTGGCCGTGGAAGAAGCGACCTCGCTCGCGTCCGCTCGAGCCCACCTTGCGGCCGCAGGGGACGGTGACTTCTCCAACCCGCTGGGCGCCGATCTTGTGTCCGTAGTGCGGGGCAGGTTGTCCGCCCCTCTCGACGCCGATCTTGTGACCGTAGTAGACCGCGCGTTGTCCGGCCCGCTTCACACCGATCTTGTGCCCGTGGACGATGTCGCCGTGCCTCGCCGGCGCCGCCGATGCCGGCGCCGCGGACACCGCCAGCGCCGCGACCGCCGCGCCCGCACCGATCAGGGTTCGCGCTCGCCTCCATGAGGTGTGACCCAGTCCCTGCATCTCCGGCTCCTTTGCTCTCAATGTGGCCCCAACGTGAGGCAGGCCGACGTCATTCGTCCCCAGACTCGTATCGACAGCAACCGCGGCGACAAGCTCAGTAGTTGCTACTGAGCTGCCGGGTGGAAACTACGGAGCCGGGTGAAGGTAGCCCGCTTGACGAGCCGGTTTGCCTGTTTGCGGACCGGGGAGGATTGGTACAGAAAACCGGTCTAAGCGCCTGGCGGCATTGGTGTGATATTGGCTTGGTAATCAGTTACTCGCGGCGGCTCGCTGCGCGCCGCGGCGACGACGGCTGCGCTCGTCGATCGCTTGCTCAAGCCGGGTGTCGTTGATCGCGGTGTAGATGGTGGCCGGGCGTTCGGGCCGGCGCGCTCGAGCTGGTCGCGGTAATCGCGTACCGCCTCGGGGTCAGCTGCCTGGTGTCGCGTTCGGTCGAGGAAACTGATGCATGCGCAGTAGACGGCGACGTAGGGGTCCAGCCAAGATAAGGGCAAAAGGTGCATCAGCGCTGCTGAGAGCCCTCTCAGCGGCCTGAGCCGGCCCTCGGTGTCTGTCCGAAAACCCTCGTATACGAGACGCCCGCGCGACCGGGCCGGCGTGCAGGCGTTTTGCCTGTCCGCAACCCGTGTCCGCAATCAACGTCTCACGATTGCCACGGTCCACGAGTGGTGAGACGATATCGACGTGCTGATCGGCTACGCCCGCGTCTCGACCGGCTAGCAGGATCTCGCGCTACAGCTCGACGCGCTCAAAGTCGCCGGCTGCAAGCGCTGCTTCATCGACACCGCGTCCGGATCGCTCAAGGGACGCCCCCAGCTTGCGCAGG